>CAZSSV010000117.1:0-7291 GCA_964609425.1 uncultured Isosphaeraceae bacterium
ACTGGCTTGGCCGCAGGCGGTGGCGGGTCAGGCGCCTGTGTGGCCGCAGATGGTGGCGGGCCAGGCGCCTGTGTGGTCGCAGGTGGCGGCGACGGGGCACCGTCGTCGGCCAGTTGAAGACGCGGAACGGGGTCCTCGATCGCCGGCGTCGACGCAACCAGTACCCGTTCATCGCCACTTCGATACGCGTGCCAGGGGTCCGGCCCGTAGTCCCATCTGAGCGGCTCCGCGGTCGCGGTCAAGCGGCGACGATCGGGCGCCCATGCCAGTGCAGCGAGTTCTCGACCAAACTCGACCAACGCGCCGTCGGGCGGCGCACCCCCGTCGGTCCTCCGCGTGAACATCCACCGATCTCCCCCACCCGTGACCGCGAGCAACCAGACGCTGCCCTGCTTGGCAGGGGGCCGAACACGACGCAGATCACCTTCGACATCACCGGCGGTTGCGTCAGTCAACCCCAAACGCGCCGCCGAGTCCCACACACGGGCCATCTGTTCGCGGTCGAGCCGCCGCACCATGGGCGGCACCGTATTGGGCCCAAGCCCGCGGCGAGCCATGTAGCGAAGTGTGCCATCGGGCTCCAGCAGGATTCGACTGGTCCGCTCATCGGCCCGGTCTCCCTGAGGTCGGGCCAGGATGGTGAGATCGGCCGAGAAGTCGTCGGGAACGACGCCCAGCGGATCGGTCCGGTGGGGGTTGGCCGAACAGGACATCAACACAAGCACCCATGCTGGAAGCACACGCCACATCGACATGCCGGCAATGGTACGCGTTCGGCCCCCGAACGGCCCGAGCACGCCCGGCACCTCGCATCGCATCGCGGATACCCTGCGGTCATGGACACCTCGGTGGCGTGGATCAATGACTACCTGGACAGCCCAGCGGACGCCGATACACAGGCAGAACTGCTCACGCATGCGGGCTTCCCGCTTGAAGGCCGCACTGAGGTGGACGGCGATACGCGTCAGGACTTTGAGATGACCTCAAATCGGGGCGACTGCACCTGCCACCTGGGGTTGGCCCGTGAGATCGCCGCGCTCAGCAGCCGCAGCCTGCGTATGCCCTCCGGTGACGCCCCGGCCAGCGGCGAGGACGTGGCAACGCTGGCAAAGCTGACCAATCACGACCCGGCCCACTGCCCCTGGTACACCGGCCGCGTGATCACGGGCATCACCGTGCGGCCAGCACCCGAGCACATTCAAACTCGCCTGAGTGCCAGGGGCGACATTCCAAGGTCCAATGTGGTCGATGCCACAAACTTCGTGCTCTTCGAGCAGGGCCAGCCCACGCACGTCTTCGACTTGGACACACTCGTCGGCCGACACATCATCGTTCGCATGGCGGTCAAGGGTGAGCGGTTCCTGCCGATCGGCGAGGGTGCCGTAGAGCTTGAGTTGGATGGTACGGAGTTGGTCATCGCCGACGAGCAAGGTCCGGTAGCGCTGGCGGGCGTCAAAGGGGGTGCCCGAACCGCCGTGACCGACGCCACCACCAACGTCTTTGTGGAGGCAGCCACCTTCGACCCGGTCATGGTGCGACACACGAGCAGATTGCACAACATCGCAAGCGACTCTTCATTCCGATTCGAACGTGGCGTTTCGCCCGGCCAGGTGGATGCCGCTGCAGAGCGGCTGTGCGCGCTCATCCTCGACACTGCGGGCGGGACGCTTGCGACCGGTGTGCTTCGGGGCGGCGCCGACATGCCCGAACGCCTCACCGTCACCATGCGACCCGACCGTTGCAGACGGGTTCTCGGTCTGGACATCTCGGACGAGCGGCAGTTGGACATGCTCGGCGGGCTCGGTTTCGAGCCCACGCTGGACCAGGGAGTCATCTCCGCCACCGTCCCATGCCACCGAGGCGATATCCACCGGGAGATCGACCTCATCGAAGAAGTCATGCGAATGCACGGCTTCGCCGACGTACCGGTGGGCGATACCGTCACCATTCGACCCGCTGCCGACCCGGCCGAGCATCGCGCGCGCCAAGCCATGACCGCGGCCTTGGTCGATGACGGCTTCATCGAAACCGTCTCGCACTCGCTGATCGCGGATCACCACATGAATCTGTGGCTTGAGGACGGGTGTCACGCCAGACGCGTGCACGCGGCACGGGCAGCGGGCTTTCCGACGCTTCGTCCATTGATCATCCCGAGCCTGATACGCGTCCGCGCCCACAATGCCGATCAAGGCGCGGGCGAGTTACGACTCTTCGAACTCGGGAGCGTCTTCTGGCAAACGGCCGACGGTGGGCACTGTGAGGATGTCGAACTCGGCCTACTCATGGACCAAGTCAACGAAGACGATGGCATTCGGCCGCTCCGAGGCGCCGTGGACCACGTGCTTGGGGCCGCCGGGGCTGCACCTGAAGACATCCGCGTCGCGGCCTGCGGCCCGCTCCCCTGGCTCGAGCCGGCAGGCCGAATCACGGTTGGCGGCGCGCCGGTCGGCTTCATCGGCCGCCTCAGCACGGCAGCAGCCGAAGTGGCCGGGCTTGAGCACCCTCCGCCTTTGGCCGCAACGCTCCGGCCGATCGCCCTCATGCAGACGGAGCCTGCCGACAGCGTCGCCGCCAGGCTCCCGGAGTTTCCCGGCATCGAGCGTGATGTTTCGCTGATCGTGCCCGAAGATGTCACGTGGCGATCGGTCATCGATACGATCGAGTCGTGTCAGATTCCTCATCTCGAACGGACGGGGTTCATCACCACCTGGCGTGGTAAGGGCGTCCCGGACGGGCACAAGTCGATGACGGCTCGACTGCGGCTCCGCGCCGACGACCGAACGCTCACGCGGGACGAAGTGGAATCGCCCATCGCAGGCCTCCTGGACGCGCTTCGGTCAGACCTGGGCGCCGAGATCAGGACCTAGCCGTGGAGTTGCAGGAGCTCAAGGTCGAGTCCCTCCTCCGCACGCTGGGCGAAAAACAACCCGTGCCCGGCGGTGGCGCTGCAGCGTGCGTCACCGCGGCCATCGGGCTCGCGGCAGGCCGCATGGTGCTGGCCTACTCGCTTGGCCGAGCCGAGTTTGAGGAAGTCGAGCAGGACAACACGACAGCCCTTCAGGAGTTGGAGGCCTGGCGTGACGAGGCGATGGCCTTGGCTGAAGCTGACGCAGAGGCGTTCAAGGTGCTCTCGTCACTCTGGAAACTCCCTGCTGACGACCCGGAGCGACTGGCTGCCTGGCACGCCGCTGTCATCGCGGCCATTGATGCCCCACTCGCCATGTGTCGGCTGTGCAGGCAAGCATGCGAGCTCCTGGCACAGCTTCCGGAACGCACCAATCCGATGCTCGCAAGCGACCTCGCCGTCGCGGCGATTCTGCTGCAGGCCGCCTGCGCTTCTGCTGCCTGGAACGTTCGCATCAACCTGCCGAGTCTGGATTGCCAGGAGGAGCAGGCGCGGCTTGCCGGAGAGGCAGAGGACGACGTCGAGCGGTGTCGTTCGCTGTCCGCAGCGATTGAACAGGCGTGCGACCAGTAGCGTTCAATTTGGCGCGACGGTGAGCGAGACTGCGTCGCCGGCATCAGTCGACTCGATGTGCAACTTCTGGCGGCGAAGATCCGACCAGTCTTCAATCTGGAGGTCAGGGGAGGCGTCGGTATCGTGAACCGCGAGCAGGTCATACCCGTTATCACGCTGTGCCGGGGTGAAGCCGGCGTCTCGGATGAGATGGCAGAGCACCGGCTCGCTGAGGCAATAGGTCGTGCCAGCGGCGCTGACCACATTCTCTTCCATCATGACCGACCCCATGTCATTGGCGCCGAACGACAACGCGAGTTGGCCAACATGCGGCCCCATGGTCACCCAGGACGCGCCGATCGAATAGATGTTGTCGAGCATGAGTCGGCTGATCGCCTGAGTTCGCAGGTAATCACTCGCCCCGGACATGCGGACGCGGCGCCCGAACTCCGGGTGGCCCGACTTCTCGCCGCTTCCGTCGAGCCTTGCCACGACATCGCCCGGAAACTCGCCGTCCTCGCCACGGTCCCACTCCTTGACCCGGCCAAGCGGCGTGTTCTCCCGCTGGAACGGCCACGAAATGAACGCCATGTATCGGCCCCCACCGTCCCTGGCAAAGTCGTCCAAGGCCCGATCCTGCCAGTCGCGCACCATCGCCATGTGGTGAATTCGATCTGCGACGCCCTCGATGTGCCCGAACATCATCGTGGCTGACGTGTTCATACCCAGTTCGTGCGCAACGTTCATGACTGTCAGCCAGACTTCCGCGTCGCACTTGCCCAGGCCGATCTTTCGGCGGACCGCCGAGGCGAAAATCTCACCACCACCTCCGGGGATCGACTTCAGCCCCGCATCCTTCAGGCGGGAAAGCACCCACCAGACCTTCCCGCGGAAGTCGGCACCAGGCGGGTCAAAGAAGTGCACGAACTCGACGATCTCTGGCGGGCTGAACGCATGAACGTGCACAGCCGGATGCGATGTGGCGATGTCGCCCAGCAGCGACTCATACCACGACAGGGGCAGCTCGGGATTCATCCCGCCCTGCATGAGAATCTGCGTTCCACCGATCTCGACCAATTCATCGATCTTCGACAGAATCTCCGAAGTCGAGAGTGTGTAGGCGTCGTCGGCACCGAGATCGCGGCGAAAGGCGCAGAACGTGCATTTCGCGGTGCACACATTCGTGTAATTGATGTTCCGATCAATCACGTACGTTCGAATGTGGTCGCCATGCAAGGCGCGGCATCTTGCGTCTGCCCACCGGCCCAGTTCGGCCAGCGGCATGTCGCGGAAGAGACGCATCGCCTGTTCAGATGAAAGGCGAACCTGGCCAGCAGCGACATCCGCGAGAAATGCGGTGTCCGTTGGATCAACTGTTGGTCGCATCGGCAGGCTCATGCAATTCGGGATGATAGGGCAGCGCCCGACTGGTCGAGTAAACCCCTTGGGTGAAGCAGGTTTCACACCTGCTCGAAGGCACGGTTCCTGCTAGGCTGTGTGGCCGAACAGGAGTCCTTGATGCCCGATCAGAGCACGCTCTCATCCCCCTCTTGCACCCCCTCCGCGCCACTGCCCATCTCCGGGCACGTCTGGCTCAACGGCTCACTTGTGCCGATTGAAGACGCTTCGGTCAACGTCCTGGACCATGGGCTGCTGTGCGGCGACGGCTGTTTCGCGGGGATCCGCGCCCACGACGGCCGCATCTTCAAACTGCGGTCGAACCTGGTCAGGATGAACGAGTCCGCCGCGTTGCTGCACATCGATCCTCCCTACGACATCGACACAATCGAGCGCGCCGTCCGGGACACTGTGACCGCCAACGAGATCGAGAACGGGTACGTCCGGCTGGTCTACACCCGTGGGTGCGGCACCCTCGGCCTGAACCCTTTCACGTGCTCGACTCCGCAGGTCATCATCATCGCAGCCACCATCTCGCTGTATCCCGACGAGATGTACATCGAAGGCATGCCGATCGTCGTCGCCGACCGACCACGCATTCCAATTCCGTGCCTGGACCCGCGGATCAAGAGCCTGAATTATCTCAACAACATCCTGGCAAAGGTCGAGGCCATCAATGCGGGAGTCCTTGAGGCGCTCATGTTGAATCAGGACGGTCAGGTCGCCGAGTGCACCGGCGACAACGTCTTCATCATCAAGGACGGTGTCGTTTCAACGCCGCACACCAAGGCAGGCATCCTGCACGGAATCACCAGACAATTCGTCATCACGGAGGTCGCTCCGTCCCTTGGGTACACCGTGCACGAACGACGGATCGAACTGGACGAAGTCCTTGCTGCAGACGAGGTGTTCCTGACGGGCACCGCTGCTGAGATCATCGGAGTGAGCCGGATCGGCGAGCAGCGCGTCGGCGAGGGCCGTGTCGGCCCCATCACAACCGCGATGAATGAGGCGTTTCGGCAGCGCGTCCGGACAGACGCTCCCGAGGACTGATACTCGGGCCACGCAGAACCACCTCGCTCGGACCGAATCCGGGGGCATTCGCTCGTATACTTCAGCACGCTTGGGCCGCGTGCCGATGTACTCGGCACCGGCCGATGCCGGCTTCGCGTATGAGCACACCGCAGACACCACAGTCCGATGCCACACGACGCCTCTTCTTGGGCGGCGCATTGCTCCTGATTGGCGGATGCGCCACACGCACACCTCAGCGGATCGCCAGACTCCCCGGCCCCATTTGGCAAACGCCTCCGCCCCCGACCCCGACACCCGGCCCGCCACAACGCCCATCGGGCGGTGTCATGAACCGGTCATCGTGGGCCAAGGGCCGGCCCATCCCGGCCCGCATGGACCGGATGACCCCGATCCACCGCATCACAATCCACCATGACGGGATGGCACCTTTCACGGACACGAGCAGCGCAGCCGCATGCAGCCGACTCGAGTCGATCCGCCGGGCCCACCTTCGGCGGCAACCCCAGCCGTTCGGGGACATCGGGTACCACTACGCCATCGACCCGGCCGGAAGGGTGTGGGCGGGCCGCCCCATCTCGTGGCAGGGTGCCCACGTCCGATCGCAGAACCAGGGCAACCTGGGCATCGTTGTTCTGGGCAACTACGACCAGCAGTCCCTCAATTCCGCTCAAAAGCAGGCCCTCGTGAGCTTCCTCCGTGGACGAATGAGCACCTACGGCATTCGCGTTCCACTGGTGGCGACCCACCAGGAAATGGCCGCGACGGCCTGCCCCGGAAAGAGCCTCCAGGCCTTCATGGTGACGGCCCGAAACGGCCCCCTCGCCTGACGGCCGAAGTGCCTCTGAAACGACCTGAATCAGGCCCGGTGAACGTATAATCCACGTTCACCTATGGCAGAAATCACCAATCCGGAATCCGGTGTGGAGGGGGCCACCACCGAGTACACGTCTGAGTCGATTCAGGTCCTTGAAGGGCTCGAAGCGGTGCGGAAACGCCCCGGCATGTATGTCGGCGGCACGGGTCTCAATGCGCTGCATCACCTCGTCTACGAGGCGGTGGACAATTCGATCGACGAAGTCATGGTCGGGCACGCGAGCATCGTCACGGTGCGCGTTGGTGTCGATGGATCCTGCACCGTCAGTGATGACGGCCGCGGAATGCCGATCGACCCAATGAAGAGCGACAACCCCACCATTGACGGGCGACCCGCCGTCGAGGTCATCATGACCGAACTGCACGCGGGCGGAAAGTTCGACGGCAACGCCTACAAGGTGTCGGGCGGACTGCACGGCGTCGGTGTCAAGTGCGTCAACGCGCTGTCGGAGTGGACCGAAGTCGAAATCGTCAAGGACGGCGTCGTCCATTCCATCTCTTTTGAGCGGGGCGAAGTGAAGAACCCGC
>CAZSSV010000118.1:0-7281 GCA_964609425.1 uncultured Isosphaeraceae bacterium
GAATAGGCTCGCCAGGCCCTCGCCACGGCACGGCCCAACTACACTCGGGGCAGGCAGGAGCGTGTTGATGATTGGTTGGGTGTTCTTGGCGCTGGCGATTGCGTTTGAAGTCGCTGCAGCAACGTGCATGAAACTCTCGGACGGCCTGACGCGAGTCTGGCCGGCCGTACTCATGGCCGTGTTCTACATCCTCTGCTTTCTCGCCATGATCAGGTCGCTTGAGCACCTGCAGATCGGCGTGGTCTACGCGATCTGGGCCGGACTCGGAACAGCGGCCGTCGCAGTCATCGGCGTGGTGCTGTTCGAGGACACCATGCCCTGGGTGAAGATTCTGGGCATCATGTTCATCATCGCGGGCGTCGCGCTGGTCAACATGGGCGGCACCCACACGCCGGAAGACCTGGAACGCATGCAGCATGAACGTGATGTCGGTCCGGCAGAACGCAGCCCGTAACCGCGGCCAGGATCAGTGGCCGCGAGACCGCCGATACATGGCCATGGCCCGCGGCATGAGCTTCTTGAAGTCCTCGATGCGGCTCGATGGAAGCGGGTGCGTCGAAAGAAACTCGAGCCGGCCTGGCCCCTCCCGCTGCATCCGCTGCCACAGTGGAATGGCCTCTCGGGGGTCAAAGCCGGCGGTAGCAGCGATGAAGAGACCCAACTCGTCGGCCTCCGACTCATGAAGCCTGCTGTACGGGAGCATCACACCAAGCGAGGCGCCGGCACCCAGTGCCGCTGTCACCAGTCGTCGCGTCTGCTCATCCTGCTCCGACATGGCCGCCTGTCCGATCGCCAACCCTCCGGACACGAGCACGGCGTGACTCAATCGTTCCGCCGAATGCTCGGCGAGCACGTGTCCGACTTCGTGCCCGATCACAATGGCAAGCGCATCGTCATTCTCAGCGAGTTCGACCATTCCGGTATGCACACCGATGTGACCTCCCGGAAGGGCAAACGCGTTGGGCGTGGGGTCGTCAATGACCGCAATCTCCCAGGTGCTCGGAAGACCCGCATTCGGATACATCCTGCGTGCGGAGTCGGCGACGCGGCGGCCGATCGCCTGCACCCGCGCCGGCATCGCCCCGTGCTCAACTTCGCCTTCTCGGGTCAACGACGCAAACGTCTGCCGGCCCATCTCTTCCATTCGTGATGATGACACGAGGTTGAGTCGGTCTCGACCCGTGCCCGGCACCGACGAGCAACCCGCTGCTGCGGTGAGCAACACCGCCGCCAAGCACCCGCCAATCCATCTGCTGCCCACCGCGTCCCCGAAACGTCCTTCAGTCATGCCCTCAGCGTAGCCCCCGAACCAGCGCCGTGCACGCAAGTGAGATGGGATGGACGCCACGAAGGCCCAGCGTGTCCTTCAACTGGTGCCTGCATGAGGTGCCGCATGCGGCAACACGCCCGGAATGGCCCTCCAGGGCGGCCAGAGACTGCGCCGCGATGGTTCGAGACAACGGCTCGTGCGAGGCCTCATACCCCCACGCGCCGGCCATACCACAGCACCCGCTCTCGACACCATGAGCATGAGGCCAGCCGCACGCCTGCAAAAACTCGGTCGTCAACGAGGCGCGATGCTTCTGATGACAGTGCTGGTGAATCGGCACCACCTCATCTTGAGGTCTGAACACCGGCCGCAGGGGATGGCCGCCCATGCCGGCGGCGAGAAAGCCAACGACGGTGTCGGACATGGCCGCCAACCTCTGCATGGTTGACACCGGCACCTCCGTGCGCAGCTCGGTCCACTCCTGCTGCAGCGCCGTGGCGCAACTCGGCTCGACGGCGAGTACGGCCACCACATTGAACGCTTCGATCGCCTCATGAAGCCTGGCCGCCGAACTTCCAATGACTGCCGATGCCTTCTCGAGCCTTCCGGCGCTGATGAGTGTTCTGCCGCAGCATCCAATCTCGGGCATGATCACTCGGTACCCGAACGCCTCCAACAGATGCGTGGCGTCCCGCCCAATGCCGGGCTCCGACCACGTCGTAAAACAGTCGGGATACAGCACAACCACGGGCCGATCACCATCTGGAGCAGGTCTGCGCGCGTGCCATCGATGCAGCGATGGCCCAAAGCCCGGCAATGTGCGTGAGGACGCAATGCCAAGCACCCGCTTGATGGTCCAGCCCACAGGGCCGTGCTGCACCAGCATCGTCGAGAGCGGGTGCAGTGCGGCGCCCAATCGATTCAACGCTCGAACATCGCTCTTGGCCCGAACACGAAACGATGGGCCGCGCCCGGCCGCATACGACTGAGCCAGATATTCGGCCTTCATGGCGGCCACGTCCACTTCCGCCGGACACTCTGACCTGCAGGCCTTGCACCCAAGGCACAGGTCGAGCGTCTTCAAGGTCTCAGGATCGGACCACGCTGCGGAAGGCGACTCAGACTCGAACATCGTTCTCAACGCATTGGCCCTGCCCCGCGTCGAATGCCGCTCATCAAGGGTGGCCCGGTAGGACGGGCACATGGTCCCCCCAGACGTCCGCCTGCAATAGGCATTGCCGTTGCAGGCCGCCGCCGCGGCCCCGAATGACGGCGACCACCGAAACCACGTGTCCACGTCATGCATCACAGGTCGCCGCAAGTGGCTGGTCATGCCGGGATCTGTGGTGATGATGCCCGGATTGAACCGGCCGTCCGGGTCGAAAATCGCCTTGATCTCTTTGAAGGCGTCGACCAGTTTCGGCCCGTAGAAGGCATGCATCATCGCGGCGCGAACCCGACCATCGCCATGCTCCCCGCTCACCGTACCCCCGTGCCGCACGACCAGGTCTGTCGCCTCCCTGCCAAGCTGTTCCAGAAGGTCCCGCCCCGACGCCGACCCGAGGTCGATCCGCGGACGAATGTGCAGCAGCCCGACACTGGCATGCGCGTAGTACGTCGCCTTCAACCCGTGGGACGCAAGCATCGCATCGAACTCGCGCTGAAATGCGGCCAGCCGCGCTGGCGGCACCGCGCAGTCTTCAAGACCGCCCACAGGTTGGCCGCCAGCATCTCCCGAGAGAATCAGGCCAAGGCCCACCTTGCGCAGTCGCCAGAGGTCGGCCCGGACATCCGGGTCGTCACACCGCCGAATCGGCGCGTCGGGCAATGCCGCTGCCATGGCCTCACGCCTGGCGGCGGCGGCCGGCTCGTCATCCGCAAACCAATCGACGTAGAGCACCGCCGCGGGGTGGCCATCGACCTGGGAGGGAAGCAGCGAAACCAGCCGACCATACGTCTGATGCGCCGCTGCAGCGCCGAGCACGGTGTGGTCAAGCAATTCCACGGACGCAGGATTCGTGCCCAAAATGACCGGGAGCGCTTCCAGGGCGTCGGCCACACTCCGAAATGCAACCACCGCCATCGCGGACCCGCCGGGAATCGGTTCAAGATTCAGGTCGGCACCCACGATGAAACCAAGCGTGCCTTCAGAACCGGCCAGCAATGCCGAGAGGTCAAGCCGCCGAGGGTCCTGATGAGCGCGAAGGTCTTCAAGAACTCGATCCAGGGCATACCCACCAACATTGCGCTGCAGCGATGGGTATCGACGGTCGATGTCGCCAGCAACGCCTTGCACAACGTCGGCAACTCGAACGGACAGTTCCTGCACGCGAGGATCGTCCGATCCTCCACGCCCCAGGTACACCTCCGACCCGTCCGCGAGCACGGCATTCACACCGATCACATGCGCATCGGTCATGCCCCAGTGCAGGGAGTGCAACCCCGCGGATCGATTCGCAATCATGCCGCCCAGCGTCGCGTGGGTCGACGTGGACACTTCCGGCCCGAAGCACAACCCGTGCCGCGCCGCCGCATGCTGGACTGCGTCCAGAACCACTCCGGGTTCGACGTGCACCCTTCGGCCGGCGACATCCACGACGCCGATGGCTCTGAGGTGTGCACTGACGTCGACGATAACCGCCTGGTTGACCGTCTGCCCTGATAAGGACGTCCCTCCACCTCGAGGAAGCACGGCGAGCCCATGCTCATGGCACCACGCAAGCGTCTCCCTGACATCGGCGAGGGTCCGCGGGACGACGACACCCACGGGCTCGACCTGATACATGCTCGCATCGGTCGAATACAGCAGCCGGTCGTGTCGCCCGAACCGCACCGAGCCTTCGATCGACCTTGACAGCGCCGAGATGGCCTCGGTGGGCACGGACAGCGATTGATCGACGACAGGGAGTTTCATCCCGTCACCTCGGTCAATGCCACTCCTTCAGCCGCCCGCGCAGCCCTGCGGTCGGTTCTCCGTTGGACGAATCGGGCAAGCCGCTCCACCGTCAGGCCCTGAATGAGAATCGACCCGATCACCACCACGATGGTCGCTACCAACGCCTGCGAACGCAGCGAGTCTCCGTCTCCAGACACCATGATCGTCCCCGGCAACGCGATGCACATGGCGATTGACACACCACCCCGCAGGCCACACCACGTCATCAACGCAATCTCTTCAATGGAAATGCTCGTGCGGCCAAGTGCGCGAGCCACGGCCCATGGAATGGCCAGTGACACAAACCTGGCGGTGAGCAGCACAGGAATCACGGCAAGGCTCCAGAAAACCGCGTCCCATGAGAGTTCGACCGCCAACAGTTCCAGCCCGATCATCAGGAACAGGATGGCTGTCAGTGACTGCTCGATGATTCCCCAGAATGAGCTGGCTTGCTCACCCTCGCGTTGACTGAGCACACGCGAGCGCCCGATGACCAGGCCCGCGACCACACACGTCACGGGGCAGGACACATACAGCAGTGGCGACACGACGCCGATGGTGAGCACCACGGCGACCGTCACCAACACGATGACCGACACCTGTCGCGCGGTGGAGACAAGTGCCATGCCGATGAGCCCGATGATGAGCCCGATGACCACCGCACCACCGGTTTCCACCAGGAATCCCAGCACCCAATGGCCTTCCCACGGCGACTCGACCGTTCCAGAACTGATGGCCAGAAGCAGGAGGAACAAGATGATCGACACGCCGTCGTTGAAGAGTGATTCGCCGGTAATGACTTCTCGAACACGAACCGGCGCCGAAGTTCGCCTGAGCAGCGAGAGCGCCGCCACAGGGTCCGTCGGTGCCAGGATGGACCCGAAGATCAGAAGGCTGAGAAAGGCCGTTTGATACCCGCCAAGCCAAAGAAGAAACTGAAAGCCCAGCGCGGTGCCGACCGCGGTCAACACCACACCGATCGTCGCCAGCCAGATGATGAAGCCGATTCGACGAGTCATCGACGCCGGCTCAAGTTGGAGGGCGGCTGCGAAGAGTAGAAGCCCCAGGAGAATGCCCTGCCCGGCCTTGCCCGAGCCGTAGCCGGCCACCAGAAGCGTGTCGAAGTGCAGTGCGTTGACCAGTTCGATCGCCCGCGTGTCGTTGACCCAGCCAAGGTCATGCGCCCAGAGCGTGCCCCCTGCGATCAAGAGGCCGGCAATCATCACACCGATCGCACTGGGCAAGTGCAGATAGCGATCGTTGATCCACGCAGCCACTGCCGTAAAGACAACGACCAGGGTCAGGATGGTGAACGCGTCCATGCCCCGCGCCTCGTTTCAGGCTCGTGGTGCCTCGGCGCGTCGGCTTCCTCCGATCAGTCGCACGGGCCCCATTGAGCGATGAACGCGAGGATATCGTTTGTTCCCACCTGACCGTCGCCGTCGAGGTCGGCCGCACACCCGGAGCAGGGGCCCCAGTGTGCAATGGCGTCCAGCAGGTCGTCCGTTCCGACCATGCCGTCGCCATTGACATCGCCCAGACAGTCCTGTGTATCAACGGCCTCGACCGCCGCCCCCGCAGACACGATGCCCCACCCGTAACTGGTGTCATACCCGGCCGCGCCGCGATCGGTGCAGGTCGCCGCCATGATGTCCTCGACCTCATCTGGACTCAGGGTCGGATCCATGGACAGAACCAGCGCCGCCACACCCGCGGCATACGGCGAGGCAAAGCTCGTGCCGTCCACGGTGGCATAGTCTCCGCCAGCAAAGCCACTGGAGCCCGCCCAGTCCGTCGTCAGGATGCCCTCGCCGGGAGCGCTGCAGAACAGACCCGTGCCGTATGTACTGAAGGAAGCGAGCGAGCCACTGCTGTTGATGGCGGAGACGGCATTCAAGGCAGCCAGACTGGCCGGATAACTGATGGTGGACGATCCGTCATTGCCCGCGGCAGCAAAGTGGATGACGCCGGCCGCTCTGGTCTGCTCGAACGCTGCTGTCACGGCCGATGACGGCGCGCCACCCCCCCAGCTCGAATTGGTCACCCGCGCGCCGTTCTGCTCGGCCCACGTCACGCCATTGACGATCCACGCATCGGTCGTCTCGATGAAGCCGAAGCAGAATCCAAACCAGTCGATCGCATTGAAGATTCGAGTCCCCATGACGCGGCATCCCGGCGCCACGCCGGTGACACCAAGACTGTTGTCGATGGTGGCAGAGACACAGCCACCGACACATGTCCCGTGACCGTCACACACCGTGGTGTGGTCACCGCCGGTGTTTTCGTCGGTGAAGTCGTTGCCCGCCACCTGGCTGACGTCAGGGTGGTCCTGATCGATTCCGTCATCGAGAATTGACACGATGATCGATGCATCGCCAAACGTCGTATCCCAGCACTCGGGAGCATCCATATCCATGTCATTGGACTGGTGAAGCGCCCACTGGCTCGGATAGTCCGGATCGTTTGGCGTGTAGAAGTGCCGAGCCCACCAGATTGCATTGGGCTGGGCCCAGATGACGCCATCACGCGCCGATACCCGCTCCACCAGATCCAGAACATCGAAGGCGGTGGAGGCTTCAATGGCCACCCGAATCACCCCAGGCATGCCACCGAGGTCACGCTGCACAACTTGAAAGCCAGCAAGCGTGTGACCCGGCTGGAGCTGAACGATCAACTCATCCGTGGGCACCCACGGGAGCAGTTCGGTTCCCCCAAGAAACAGCGGTGAGGCGTACAGGTCCGGGGTCGCGCCGATGGCACGAACCAGATCTTCCAACCCGGCGGCTGTGGCGGCACCCGTGAGCGGCACGTAGGACCAGCCGGACACACCGCTCGCCTCACGACGGTCCACCGCCAACGCGGCTTCGACATCGGGCGCCAGTTGCCCGGAATCGCCAGACAAGCCCCGAACCGCAACCCAGCCCGGATCAACCGCCAGCGGCAGGGACGCGTCGAAGTAGCGCGCCGCCCATGGGGAGTCCACCGCGGTGAAGGCCGGGGCGGCGTGCGTCGGAGCGGTGAGCGTGGCAGCGATGAGCGTGGTCAGCATGAGGGGTCTCCAATGGGCTGAACACTC
>CAZSSV010000119.1:0-476 GCA_964609425.1 uncultured Isosphaeraceae bacterium
CAGGGCGATCAGCACGGCCGCTGAAGTCAGCCGGGACACGTCGCCTGAGTACACTTAAGACCTTTTGCAGCATCACCTATGCCCTGCTGAAGTCAGCCGGGACACGTCGCCTGAGTACACTCGAGCGTGTTGCATGCAGTGAGGGCGGCGGGCTGAAGTCAGCCGGGACACGTCGCCTGAGTACACTTGCGGCAAGTGGGTCTCTGAGTTCATCGGCGCTGAAGTCAGCCGGGACACGTCGCCTGAGTACACTGTGGTGCTAATTCGGATTATCGAGGAGGTTGCTGAAGTCAGCCGGGACACGTCGCCTGAGTACACTGGTAGGTCTGAAAACGAATAGGGTGGCGATGCTGAAGTCAGCCGGGACACGTCGCCTGAGTACACTCTGACAAGAACGGCCCGCGCCAGCACAACCTGAAGTCAGCCGGGACACGTCGCCTGAGTACACTCGAACCTGGGCTGCGGGTCCGTGATAT
>CAZSSV010000119.1:486-7248 GCA_964609425.1 uncultured Isosphaeraceae bacterium
CTGAAGTCAGCCGGGACACGTCGCCTGAGTACACTAGCCGACCATCAATGCTAACCTCCGCGCCCGCTGAAGTCAGCCGGGACACGTCGCCTGAGTACACTTCTGGATGTTGGCGCAAAGAGAATCCAAGCTGAAGTCAGCCGGGACACGTCGCCTGAGTACACTACACTTGATGCAACCCGCCTCGCCGAGGCGGGTTGCGGTGTTTTTGGCGTGTCAAAACAGCATCAGTTGCGCCGGCGGGTCCTCGACTTTGACTCGTTTGACGCCAAAGTAGACCTCCATCTTGCCAAACTGGCGGTCGGTGATTCCGATGACCCGCGCCTGCCCAGATGGCGGCAGCGCTGCCCGGACGCCCCGCCTCTGTGTCTCCGCGGCCTCTTCGCCCGGGCAGTACCTCGCGTACACGCTGTACTGCAGCATCGTGAAACCTCGCGCCAACAACGCCTTTCGAAACTGGGCGTACTCGCGGCGTTCCTGCCGCGTCTTGGTTGGCAGGTCAAAGAGGGCGAAGAGCCACATGGCACGGTACTCCGAGTGCACGCGGGGACGTGGCATCGCAGATCACTCGGGAAACTCAAGTTGGGATTGCCGCCCCTGCATGACAGCCAGGAGCGACCACACAGCGCGGCGAATCAAGTCCGGGCCAGTCCGGGCTTCACCACCACTGTCTCGCCTGCCCATGACAGACTCAATGAGGTGGCTGCGGACCGCACGCGTCATGGCGGTGTCAGACCCGTGTGTTTCCACCAGTTCAATCGCTGCCTCATCGACCCAGACGCGAAATGGTTCCATCAAGTCACTTGCCAAACAGTACGCGTTGTACTTGTTGCGGTGATGGACGCCGAGGGCCGGGTTGAGGCCGACACCAGCGATGTTCCTGGCCGTGATGGCGTGCAGCACTGCGTAGCCGTAGTTCAGAAAACGGTTCTGATCTGGGGCATCCCTCCGGCGGATGAACCCCGCATCGCCAAAGAGTACCGCCCAATATCGCTGCGCCGCCGTCGATTCGACAGACGTGGCGTCGCCCGAGCGAACTTGGCCCGCAAGCCGCCGAAGACCCGCGTCGGTTCCCATGACCATCTCAAGCTGACTTGCCTGACTCTTGACCTTTGCTCGCACCACCTGCTGCCAGATGCGCCTGAGTAGCGGCTTGCCGAGCGAAGCCTGCATGCGGCACCGCTCAGTGTGTGTTGAGTGGCCATGCGTGGCGAGGAACATCCCAACCGGCTGCCGCTCGGCATTGGCGCAGATCAGGGGCACGCCAGCAGCGGCGAGTCCTGTAAGGATGCCGTGCGTCAGAGTCACGCGCGGGTGCGAGAGAATGACTGCTGCGACCTCACGCGTGGGAATGGTGTGCCGATCACCTCCGTCGAGTTCCAGGACGAGAAGTTCATTCTCAAATCGAATGTGAGCAGGTGATTCGGCAATTTCAACGATGCGGTCACTCATGACACCGGCGCACGCGGCCGAGTTGATCGATCGTAACCCGTTCAGCGCACATCCTCATGAGCTTCTTCATACTGAACAACATCCGGCCTCCGGCAACGCCGGCCTTACGAATCTCGGTTGCGGAACGCGCATCGTTCGCAAATCTGGCCTCGATGTTGGCGCCCGAAACCGTACTGACCACACACACCTGCGGGTCATCGTGCCCCTCGACCACCAGCCGCAGGGCATCACCACTTCGCATCGTAAAGAGAAGCCGTCGGCCCTCCCCCCAATCCATCCGCACGATCGGCTCCCCACGCTTTCGGCGCAGCACCGCCTCGAGCAACGTCACGACGTGCGCCTCCCACTTGGTGACTTCACCGTCCTTATCCAGCACACCGACCACCGCCATGTGGTGGTTGCCGCCGGGGGCGACATACCGCTCATGCCCCCGCTTGCCAACAGCAACCGCCCGTTGCCGCTTGCGAATGCGAACGCGATGAATCGGCAAACCTGACCCACCCTTGGCTTCAAGTATCGGATGATCATCTTCGGACTTGAATGTGTCCTTCGCGGGCTTGCCGCTCGCTTCAATCGCAGCCATGACAGTCGATTTGACCCGGGCGTCAACGATCTGTCCCACCTCTGACTCCGTCAGAGAAGCGATCGGCTTGCGGATGTGCCGCCATGTGCCCGCCTCATCGCGACCGCCAAGATCACCCCGAAGCGGCGAGTAGTTGGTCTCCTGATGGAGTGCGCCCTGCAAGCGCCGATCGACGCGGTGCGACGTCACCATCCCCTCAAGGATGGCCTCGGCATCGGCCCGAATCGTGGGCCACGGTGGCTCCGCGGCGACAAGCAGCCGCTGCTCGCCAGCATCGCTGGCCTTCTCGGCTGCCTTGGCAATGGACCGTACCGCCCCCCCTGTTGTCAGGGCGGTCACCAAGGCATCAATGAAATGATGGCGGTGGTCTGCGCGGGTCTTCCCCTCCCCGCCAAGAAGATTCTCGATCCCCCAAAGCCGCCGCAGCGTCGCCGTGGTTCGGCCGGCAGTGGCCTGCACCCGCAACACACCCGCAGCGTCACTCGTGCCGCCATACAGGGTGCCGATCAGCTGCATGGCGAGTTTTGAACTGTACCGCGTGTCATTGAGTTGCCGGCTCGTAAAGCCATCGAGGAGGTCCTCGGGCGGGGCGTCATTGGTGAAACGGGTGTACTTGGTCTTTGCCATGTCGCCGCCGAACCTCGCAACCCGCTCTAGCATCTGGTCCCACTTCGGCGTGCCGCCATAGGCCTGCCATGGCGTCTTGTTGCGTTTCACTTCTCGGTTCTCTTCGCTGCAACACAGCGTCAGATTCGGAAAGGCATCCTGGCCGCCACAACTCTTCGGAATGATGTGCTCGATATCGAACTGCGGGTGCGGTCCAAAGAGCGATCCCCAATTGATCGGCTTCCCCGTGTAGGGGCAAATGCCGCCACACTCGTCCATGAGAAGCACCTTGCGAATGTCTCGGGACGAGGGATTGTGGATACCGGCATCTTCGAGCAGCCGCTTCTTGGCATCCACCCGCTGCCTCTCGATCTCGCGATTACGGTCAGACATCTTCTTACGCTGCTTGCGGCCAGCCTTGAGATCACGCGCCAGTTCGATCCGAACCAATCCCGGTTTGCCATATTCACGAACGATGGCATTGCAAAGCCGGCGCACCTCGGTGAGCGCCCGTTCGACCGCGGGGTTTCGAATGCCGGGGAGCGCCCTTTCGACTGGTGGAATGCTCGCCTGCGGCTGTGTACTCACCATGGACTCTGGGTAGGCACGCTGCCGCGCCTCCATGTAGCTGAGGCCCTCCTCCAACTGCGGCAGCATGGCGGCCATTGCCTTGCGTGAATGGTTGGCGTGTCCAGGCTCCAGTCGCACTCCTGCGACTTCGCGTGCCACTTCACGACTCACTCCGGTCGCTGCCTTGACCCACCGCGCGGCTGGACCATCCTTCTCGAAGGACTCGAGCGTCTCGACAAAGCGGTCCTTCGATGCCGCATCCATGCCTTCCCAAGTCTGTCCCAACAGATCAAGGAGTTTCGCGTGTGTGCGGCACCCGGGAATCGTCTTCTCGCCGCCTCGCTCGAGCGTGAAGGCCGCGCCCTTGGGGAGGCCGAGGAGCCGCTGGGCCTGCTTGACGGTGCGGTCGCCCTTCTGCGTGAGCGTCTCGATCAACGTCCTTCGTTCTTCCTCGGCGAGGGGCCGTTCCAACTCTCCGTCCGCCTCAATCCGCAGATGATTGACCGTTTGAAGCATCCGGAACCGCTGTGAGATAAGCCAGGCGGCTGCAGCTCGTCGATGGTCAGGCTCCAACGTGCATCGCCCAATGAGATGCGATTGGCTCTTCAGGGGCCGCTGGAAGTACAAGTCCTGCCGAAGCTGCGCCCAGAACTTCTCGGAGAGGCCTGGATGGTGTGCCGCCTGCATCTCGCGAATGGTGTCAAATTCGTGCTCATACATTGAGCGAGCCGTCCATCGCGTTCGGATGCGGCGCTCGCAGGGGTCAAGGGATGCAAAGTAGGCGCCGAGCGTTGGCTCGCCCGAGGCCTCGATCAAGGCAGCCAGTTCGGAGATTCCTGCCTTGACCTTACCGCGTTCGTCGTCGTCCGCCCCCCCCTTGCGGTTGGAGAGAAAGCCGCGTCGCTGCGAAAGGTGGTACAACGCTCGGCCCAGCGTCGCGGCATCAACTGGCTCAGTGGCGGCCTTCCGCCGCAGTTGATAGGGAAGCGTCTGAAGTGACTGCTGGTCGCCCTCGCTGACATGTGCCGCAGAGAGCGAGCGATCGAGGGCCTTGATCGCAGCATCCATCGTGGTCGGCTTCATGTCTGCAGTTGGCGGAAGCAATCCGGCATCCTGCAGTCGCCGCCACACCTTGCGGCGCCGCTGTCGCCGCCGGAACGTCTGTCGTCTCGCTTGCCTTGCCAGCGTTCGGGCGATTGTTCGTGGCTCGTCTCGGCCGCTGGCGAGGTCGCCTTCCACCCCGGCTGGAAAGACGCGGGAGCCGCCATCCAAGATACGAGCGGGGTTGCCGCCCTCGAGTTCGACCAGCGCCCAGCCCACGCTCGAAGCACCGATATCCAGTCCGAGCACCGTATCCACCACAATGTCGCGTGACATGCATTTCCCTTTCGGCATTGCGTCAGCCCGCTGCCCGAGCGTACTGCGCTCGGTACGTCACGCCCCGGCGGCCACGCTCAGTTGCCCTCAGGGCAACCGCCCGAACATGCGTGCGTAGGCCCCTTGATTCCCCAGGACCCAACCGGTACGATCGCGGCCAGTGTACTCAGGCGGCGTGTTCCGTGTGGACTTCAGTAAGGACTGAGTCTCTCGAGACACAGTCGCGCAGGGCAACTGCCTGCGGGCAACCCTTTTCGCCTCACGTTAGCTCGACTATGGGGGCGATATCGTTTTTGTGGTACGTACAACCTGTGCCTTCTGATTCGCCCGAGGCATTCTTGGCGGGCGCGGCCCGCGACAGCCGGGGGCGATCACACCTTGGCCTGATCTGCCCGATGTCCGGCACCCTGACGCTGGCATGCCCGCACCACAGCCCGCACCGGCGAACCATCACCCCCGCCGATTCGCAGGGGCAGGGCGATGAGTTCGTACATGCCCGCAGGCACGCTTGCCAGCCGTAACCCCTCAAGGATGGTCATGCCCCGCTCGCCGAAACGCTGGTGCGCGGGGAGCGTGGCGTCTTCAAAGCGGTCGACGCTCGGCGTGTCGATGCCGACGAGCACGACGCCCCGCTCGGCGAGCAGGTCAACCGTGTCGGGGTGGATTCCCGCGAAGTCGTTGTTGAAGTGCGCGGCGTCGGGATAGGTGTCGGTACGCAGCAACACACGCGGCGTCTGTGGCATGGTGAGCTGACCGCGGAGCTGCTCAGGCAGCACCCACCCACCACGCTCCGCCGGCACATGCACGACCTCGCAGGGGCCGATGAAGCGCTCAAGCGGCCACGCTGCGACATCGCGGCCGCCTTCGACGTAGTGCCGCTCGGCGTCCACATGCGCGCCCAGGTGCAGCGTGGTCCCAATCGACGAGAGATTGATCGGATCCCCCGACGCGATCGTGTTCTGCTCCGTTCGGCTGAACGGCACATCGCCAGGCCAGACTGCCAGGCGTTCGTCAATCTGAGGTGAGATGTCAATCCACATGCCTCTGGCACCTTCCGGTTGATGTGTCATGGTGACGGCCTGATTGGCATGGCCATGACGAGCACCGCCAGAACCAGCGAGACGGCGTTGAACCCCGCCGCCATCCAGAACCCGTCGATGTACGCCAGCCCGGCTCCGAACATGGCGCCCATGGTCATGGTGCCAACCGTCACGCCGAGCGTGTAGGCGGCAGTGAATCGGCCCCACCATCGGGCATGGCCGGCCGGGCCGGCAAGTTCCAGGCAGCAGAGCGACCCGATGGGCACCATGCCCATCTGCGCCATGCCCAGAAAGGCGCCGGAGACAATCACCAACGACACATGGCTCGTGAGCAGCACGATGGCGATCGCTGCGGTGCCGAACAGAACCGACGCAACCGCAGCAAAGCGGAGCGTCGTCACCTTCGCCAGCACACTTGAGAGCACCGGCCCGCCAATCGCCAGGCCGATGCCAAACGAGATGTACGCGAAGGCTGCCTGTTTCGGTGGCAGACCCAGGTCATGGTGCAGGTAGGCCGACAGAAAGACCGCGTGCGGGACCGAACACACCGCGAACGTCGCATAACTCAGAAGGAGCAGGATGAGCGCCGCCCTGGGCCGGCCGGTGACGGGCACCGCAACCGCACGCTCCGAGTCGTCGGGGATGGGCCGCAACATGGGCCAGGCAATCACCGTGCACACCAGCGTGCCGCCCCCCATCACCAGCCACCCCCCGCCCGGCCCATCGCCAATCGCAAGGGGAATGGTCAGGCTCGCCACGATCACACCCAGGCCGGCGCCCGTAAACAGCAGCCCTGACATGATGGCGCGGTGTTTGGCTTCAATCCCTCGAACTGCGATGACCGGCAGCAGAATGATGATGCCCGCGGCGGTACAGCCAGCGAGCAACCGGCACACGCCGATCCACCAGGTGCCCAGCGGAAGTGCGTCCCCCGCCGTGGCGAGCACGCCAATCAGCAGGGACCATCGAGCCACCCGCCCAGCGGTGAACCTGCGGGCCAACCTGGCGCACACCAGAGCAGCAAGCAGATTGGCGCCGAAATTGACCGCGCCGATGTAGGCCGCCGACGTGGGATCGAGCCACTTGGCGTGGAACATGGCCGGCAGGAGCGGCCCATAGGCGTACCGCACAAAG
>CAZSSV010000120.1:0-7210 GCA_964609425.1 uncultured Isosphaeraceae bacterium
GTCACGCCGCCCAGATCGCCGTAGTCAAACTCCCACAACCACCGGTGGCCTGTGACCGTGACCTCCAATGCCCCATCCGGTGGGCTGGTCTTCTCCAGGTCGAAGATGCCACGTGCTGAGACCATGAAGAGCACGAAAACGATCATCAGCGGCACGACGGTCCAGGCGAGCTCGATCGGGTTGGATCCATACACCTGAGCGGGTTCCCGCTCGTCGCCTTCGGCCCGCCGGCACCGAAGCACCGCGAACCCGATCAGGCAGAGCATGACCAGTCCGATCGCGCCGCACACGCCAATGAGCAGCCAGGTGATGTCGAGGATGATCGACGCCGGTTCGCCGACCGGGTCAAACATGGACGGGGTTGGGGCCGGGGGGAGATCGGCTGCGAGCGAAGCGGCGGCGAACGGAATCTCCGCAAGCCGGCCGACACACGCACCCAACTGCTCCATGAGCCAAGGCTCCCTTCCCTCGCGTCGCTGCGCGATGGCCGGGAGGCTAGCACGATCTTCAGCGGGGATGCAAGCCGGATACCCTCTTCATAATCATGTCCGAGTTCGGGCAATTAGGTGATGTGCGCCGCCGCGGCGAGCAACTTCGGTCTCGGATCGGCACATGCCTGATCGCGGATCGCCGCCGATTGCTTCGTCGGCTCAGACGATTGAAGGGGCGGCGGCAACTCGACGTCGTGTCGAAAGGTCTTGACCGGCTGGAAGCGCAGATCGATGCTTCGGCTGCCTCCGCGAAGCGGAGGCAGGCGCGATTGCCCCGATGCCCCGAGCCTCCGGGTCTTCCCATTGATGCCGCACGCGGCGAGATTCTCGAGGCGCTTGAGGCGTCGCAGTGCCTGATCGTGTGCGGTGAGACGGGCTGCGGAAAGACAACCCAGCTGCCGCAGTACTGCCTGCAGGTCGGCCGCGGAGTGTTTGGAGCCATCGCACATACGCAGCCTCGGCGAGTCGCTGCGCGGTCGGTGGCGGCGAGAATCGCGGCCGAACTCGGCTCACCGCTCGGAGATGTCGTGGGTCACCGTGTCCGGTTCGACCGCAGCGGCTCAGGTGACACGCTGCTTGAGGTCGTGACCGACGGCATGCTGCTCGCCGATCTCGCCGGAGACCCCAGACTGGAGCGGTACGACACCATCATCATCGACGAGGCGCATGAGCGAAGCATCAACATCGACTTTCTGCTCGGGTGCCTTCACCGACTTCTGCCTCGGCGTCCCGAGCTTCGCGTCATCATCACCTCCGCGACGATTGACGCCTCGCGATTTTCTGATCATTTCGGCGGGGCGCCCATCATTGAGGTGTCGGGCAGGTCCTGGCCGGTGGAGATCGTGCACGCTGATGAACCACTGGACCTGGAAGATCCGGATGCCATCGCCTCGGCAGTGCTGTCCGGCGTTGGCCGCCTCGACGACTTGATCGGTGGTGAGGGTGATGTGCTTGTGTTTCTTCCCGGCGAGCGGGAGATTCGCGCGTGTGTGCGAAAGCTCGCTGGTGCCTATCGGCGCCGCGCCGTCCTCCCGCTGTACGCGCGTCTTTCGCTCAAGGCGCAACAGCGTGTGCTCACGGCAACAGCCGGCCGCCGCATCATCTGCGCGACCAACGTTGCTGAGACGTCGCTGACCGTGCCATCCATTCGCGGCGTCGTAGATACCGGGCTCGCTCGGGTGGGTCGCTGGTCTGCCAAGCGACATGTGCAGCGTCTGCCCGTTGAGCCTGTGGCGAGAGCGTCATGTGTGCAGCGAGCGGGGCGGGCGGGGCGGGTCGCTGCTGGCGCCTGCGTTCGCCTGTACACGGAGCGAGACTTCGACGAGCGGCCTGCGGAACTGGCGCCGGAAATTCGACGGACTGACTTGGCGAGCGTCGTGCTGCGAATGGCTGCGCTGGATCTCGGACGACCTGGCGACTTTCCCTTTCTCGATTCACCTGGGCGCACGTCCATCCAGGAGGCGGAGCGATTGCTCCGAGATCTGGGCGCGATGGAGCATGGGCAGGTCACCCCAATGGGCCGGTCGATGGCGGCGCTTCCGGTCGAGCCTCGGGTTGCCCGCATGCTGTTGGCGGCCAAGCAGACGCGGTGTCTGGATGCGGTGGTCGTGATCGCAGCAGGATTGGCGATTCCGGACCCTCGCCTCCGCCCGCCTGGGCAGGAGGGTTCGGCTGACGCGGCCCATCGCGCGGTCGGCGGCGGTGGGGACTCCGACTTTCTGGTGATGTTCCGGGTGTGGCGACGCTTTGTCGATCACCTGCACGAGCACGGTTCGTCCGCAACCCGCCGCTGGTGCCTGGAGCATCACCTGTCCTGGGTTCGCATGCTTGAATGGCGAGCGACGCACGGTCAACTCCGCAGGGCGCTTCGGGCGCCGGGACTGTTGAACGAGGCAGCGCCCGACCTTCGGCCAGGTCCGGTGCATCGCGCGCTTCTGAGCGGGCTTGTTGGCATGGTGGGTCGGCTTTCGGAGGACGGTGGGTACGAAGGAGTCGGCGGTCGCTCGTTTCGAATTCATCCATCAAGCGCTCTGGCTCGCACCAGACCCACATGGATCATGGCGGCGGAACTCGTCGAGACAACGAGGCTCTGGGCTCGAATGTGCGCCTCCATTCATCCCTCGTGGATTGCCAGGGCAGCGCCCCATTTGGTGGAGCGCGCGTACCTCAAGCCAGCTTGGGACCATCGTCGTGGGTGTGCCATGGCGAATGAGCATGTGTCGTTGCGAGGGCTGGTGGTCTCAAAGGGACGCCGAGTGAATTTGGAGCCGATCGATCCGGAACTGGCCCGGTCGATCTTCATCGAGCACGTGTTCGTGCGTGGTCGTGAGGACTTCGGACTGGATCCACTTGCAGACACGCGGGCCGCCGAGGCGGAGGTGACATCGGCTGAGGATCGCCTGCGGACTCGATCGCTGACATTGCCACCCCAGGAGCGGCAACGATTGTGGGAGGATCGTGTGCCGGATGGCGTGATTGGGATGAAGTCCTTTCACGCCTGGGCCCGTGGCAGCGATGCGGGGGCGCTCCGCATTCGACCTCGCGATCTGTTGCGTGACCCGCATGCCGAACTCTTCAACGCAGCGTCGTTTCCTGACGCGATGGACGTGGGAGCCGGGCCGATGGACGTCCGCTATCGGTTCGCCGAAGGGGAGCCGGAAGACGGTCTGACCATTCGTGTTCCGCTTGCGCTGGTGAACGACGTCTCGGCGGACCGCGCCGCATGGCTCGTGCCCGGCATGCGGGGTTGGGTGATGGAGGCGATCCTGAAGGGGCTCCCAAAGGAGGTCCGTCGCGCCTTTCAGCCGATGCCGGATGCGGTTCAGCGGTGCTGCGCGCATCTCTCGAGCCAGCGGGACGACTTCCACGCGGCGGTAGCCGCGGCGGCTTCCCGCGAAGGGGGAACCGTGGTGCGACCGGCCGACGTTGCTCGCATTGATCTGCCGGCGCACCTGGTGCCACGGTGGGAGGTTCTGGACGGAGCGAAGGTCATCGCCGCTGGGCGAGACTGGGACCGCATCCGGGCCGATGTGAGGCAGCAGCGCGCCACTCGCGTTGCAGAGGCTGTTGCTGGCCATCCCCTGGCGTCGGTCGGACTCACCGATTGGCCGGGGGGCGAGCTTCCTGCTCGAGCCGAACTGGTCGTGGCGGGCACGGCCGTGGAAGGAGATGTGGTCCTGGTGGACCAGGGCGGACACGTCGATGTCGAGGTGCGACCGCATACGATCGGATCGCCCCTGCTTCACCACGCGGGTGTTCGCAGATTGGTGGCGATCGAACTTCGGGGAGAGATCGATGCAGCCGTGGATGCCGCCCTGGATGTCGAGCGGACGGTCCTGATGGCGGCGGCCATCGGTCCGCTTGCTCGTGAGATCGATGTCCGAGACGCCGCCCGGCTCCTGACACTCGAGTTCGCGGGCTTGGACGCCAGGAGCATCCGAACCCGGGGGCAGTTCGCCGCGTGCCGAGAAGCCGTGTGGGGTTCACTCGCAAGCGGGGCTGCCGAAGCGGCCTCCTTGCTTGGCGACGTGTGGACGCGCCTCCCGCCGCTCCAGGTGGCCGTGGCCGCATTGCCTGCGGACGATCCGCTGGGCTTGGAGATCCGCGGCATGGTTGCTCGCGTGCTCGCGCGGCTCTTTCCGGCCCACATGCAGGTGAGTTGGGCGTTGCAGGTGCCATCATGGCTCGAGATCGCCAGCAATCGTATCGCCCGCCGCAGCCTGGCCGATGATGCCCTGTGTGGGTGGGACCGACACGTCGATGGGGCGATTCGCGGCAGGGACACGATCGAGCCGAGCATTGCTCAGATGATCTGCCTGCTCGAATCGTGGCGTGCGAGCCGCCATGGAGGGCCACACACGGTGCGGGTGTCAGCCGACGTGCTCAGGCAGCAGTGGGCGGCCGTGATGCGGGATGGTTGATCAGGGAGTGTGCGCCGGCTCGTGAAGCGGGCGTCGTCCAACCGAGTAATACGCGAAGCCCATGTCGTGCAGCCCATCGTCGTGCCAGACGTTGCGTCCATCGAACACCACGGTGGAGGCCATCTTCGCTTTCATCTGCTCAAAGTCGGGCGTTCGGAACTCATCCCACTCGGTGCAGAGCACGAGGGCGGCGCATGCGCTGAGGCACTCGTACATGTCGTCCACGTACTCGATTTCGAGTCCGTACTCGGGGAATGTCTTCTTGGCAATGGGGTCGAAGGCCTTGATGCTCGCGCCGCGGCGGAGCAACTCTTCGATGATCGTCTTGGCGGGGGCTTCGCGGACGTCGTCAGTCCGAGGCTTGAACGCCAGTCCCCATACGGCGAACGTCTTGCCCGAAAGGTCCTCGCCGAAGTGGCTGAGGATCCTTGAGAGGAACCAGTGCCGTTGTTGCTGATTGACCTCGTGAACGGCCTCATTGAGCAGGCACGGCAGTCCCGAATCCTGCCCCATTTCGATGACTGCCAGCGTGTCCTTGGGAAAGCAGGAGCCGCCATAGCCCAGCCCGGGGAAAAGGAATTGATCGCCGATTCGCTTGTCGGCGCACATGCCTTCACGGACCCGCGCGATGTCAGCCCCAAAGTGTTCGGCGAGTCGAGCGATTTCGTTGATGAACGAAATCTTGCACGCGAGCATCGCATTGCTGGCGTACTTGACCATTTCGGATGACTCGATGTCCATGAACATGAGCGGGTTCGACTGGGTCACATAGGGCTCATACAGCCTGGTCAGGAGTTTT
Organism: uncultured Isosphaeraceae bacterium; assembly: GCA_964609425.1. GTDB lineage: Bacteria > Planctomycetota > Phycisphaerae > Phycisphaerales > SM1A02 > UBA12567. The sequence goes on from CAZSSV010000120.1 coordinate 5,211, forward strand.
CGGCCTCGGTCACTTTCGATGCCGCAGACCACCCGGTCGGGGTGCTGGAAGTCCTGGATGGCATCGCCCTCCTTGAGGAACTCCGGGTTGTCGGCAACGGAGAAAGGCTTGCTTGTGACGCTCGCGATCACCTCTCGAACCTTGGCGGTCGTGCCGACCGGGACGGTTGACTTGACCACAATGACCGGGTCCTCGACGGTGCAGACTCCAGATTCGATGGCTTCGCCAATGTCTTTGGCAACGGCCATGACGGCCGACAGATCCGAGCGTCCGTCTGGTCCTGTGGGCGTGCCGACACAGATGAAGATGAGCTTGCCATCGGCATAGCCTTCATTCCGGTCGTTCGTGAAGTGCAGGCGGCCACCCTTGATGTTCAGGGTCATCAGTTCTGACAGTCCCGGCTCGAAGATCGGGCATTCGCCTCGAAGCATCATCGCGACGCGGTCCGGATTGATGTCCAGGCAGGTGACCTGATTTCCGGTGTTAGCAAAGCAGGTTCCGGTGACCAGACCGACGTATCCGCTTCCGACGATGGTGAGATTCATGGTGCAGCGTCCTCATCTGTGCAGTGATCGCGTGGGGAATCAGCCATGGTATCAGCCGCGCCGGCTCGGTCGGGTTCTACATCGACGCGATCTTCCGCTCGGACTCGAGGATCTTCGTCTTCAGGCGAAGGTGGGGCGTGTCCATGGAGCGAGCTCCAGCGTAGCCCCCGAGATCGCTGGACCCCACGACCCTGTGGCAGGGCGTCAACAGTGACATCGGGTTGTTACGCATCGCGGACCCGGCGGCGCGAGCCGCGCCAGGGCGGCCCGCCATGGCGGCGAGTTCGCCATAGGTCCTCGTGTGTCCCAGCGGAATTCGCCTGCACGCTTCCCAGCAGGCCATGTGAAACGGGGGTCCTGCCGGAATGGGCAGTGGTGGTGGTCCGACCGGCTCGCGCAGGCAGTTCCGAATCCAGGCGGCCACATCCGGGAGCACATCGTCCCGCTCGGTGCCTCGCCGCGGCTCGGTATGAAGGCTCGCAAACTCGACGGTGACAGCCGGGCCATCGGCCGTGATGATGACCGCTCCAACGGGGGTCTCCACGCGTGTCCATTCTGCCGGCATGGGTATGGCTCCGAATGATGGCAAGGTTGGTGTGGTCCACTCAGTGCGGCAGGGGATGCGCCTCGCACATCGCTTGAACCTCGCCACGTACCGCCGCGGCTTCTCCCGGATCTCCCTTGGCGTCCATGACGCGGTCGAGCATGCCTGCGATCGCCACCATGTCGGACGGGCCAAGGCCACGGGTGGTCAGGGCGGCTGTTCCGAGCCTGAGACCACTGGTGACCATCGGGGGTCGCGGGTCATTCGGAATGCCGTTCTTGTTGGTCACGATGCCTGCCGCTTCGAGCCACCGTTCCGCGTCGGCGCCGGTCAACGTGGCGTCTCGAGGCTGCAGATCCACCAGCAGCAGGTGGTTGTCGGTCCCGCCCGTACACAGCCGGTAGCCGTGTGTGACCAGCGCGTCTGCCAGCGCCGCTGCGTTGGTGACGACGTCGGCTGCGTACTGCTTGAATTCCGGTCTCAGTGCTTCTCCGAATGCGACAGCCTTGGCGGTGATCGCGTGCATCAATGGTCCACCTTGCGAGCCGGGGAAAACCTTGCGGTCAATCTTTTTGGCAATGGCCTCGTCGTCGCTGAGAATCAGCCCCCCCCGCGGTCCGCGGAGCGTCTTGTGGGTCGTGGTCGTGACGACGTGCGCGTGCGGAAATGGTGAGTCGTGGGCACCGCCTGCGACGAGACCTGCGATGTGCGCAATGTCGGCCATGAGCACAGCGCCAACCTCGTCCGCGATGGCGCGGAACGCTGCAAAGTCGATTGCTCTGGGGTACGCGGAATACCCGCAGATGATCATCTTCGGTCGGACGTCCCTGGCCCGCTGGGCGATCGCGTCGTAGTCGAGTCGCTCCGTCTCTGCATCGACGTCGTAGTCGTGAATCTCATAGAAGGTCCCG
>CAZSSV010000121.1:0-7190 GCA_964609425.1 uncultured Isosphaeraceae bacterium
CTGTCAACAGCCGTCTGCCCGAGTGTGATGTGTCGCTCGATGTCCTCGTCGTTGGATGATGCGAGGACCTGGGCGGGCACGTTGCGGCGAAAGTCGGTGACCTCTTCGGGCCGCTCGTCAATGAGCAATGCAACGACTTCGACCTCCGGGTGATTGTGCTTGATGCCCGCTGCAATGTTCTGCAGCAGCACGGTCTTACCCGCCTTCGGTGGCGCCACGATGAGTCCACGAGTCCCGTATCCGATGGGGCAGAAGAGGTCGATCAGGCGGCACGCCGCCGGGCAGCCCGGGTACTCAATGCTCATCCGGGGTTGTGGGTCGATGGGCACCAGTTCCTCGAAGGGTTTGCGGGCCGCCCATTCGGCCGGTTCGAGACCTTCGATTCGGAGGATTGAATCGACCACGGCGCGGGGTGCGCCGCGACGTTTGCCGGACCGGCGTCGAGGGCGCTTGTGCGTGATGGTGGCGGTGATCTCCTGACCCGGCCTGAGCTCAAACTCCTCCGCGATGGGCGCAGGGACGAGCGGATCGGCTGCGTCCACGACGATGCCGTTCTCGAACTGCCTGAGTTTGCACTCGTTGGCGGAGTGCCACTCCAGAATCCCTGTGCAGGTCTCTTCCATCGAAGCTCCGCGGGCATCACGGTGACGCGCGGCGTCGCCGATCAGGATCAACGCATGTATTGGTCCGGGTGCACGGCCCCGCTGGGCGTGCCCGCTCAGTATAGCAGCCCGATGGTCGGGGTCGTTTCAGTCGGTTTCTTCTGCAAGCGAGATGGCAATCGTTGCTGCAGTGTGGGCATTGGAAACGAGGAGCTCCACATTTGACCGCAGCGTACTGCCTCCCGACAGGCGTGCCATCGCCTCGAGCAGCGATGGGGTGCGGCGTGGGCCCGTGACACCAGTCTCGGCCTCCGCCCGCGCTGCCAGACGCTGCAACTCATTGCCATCGATCGCATTGGCGGCCGGCGGGCTCTGGACGACCAATGGGCCACCCGCGGCCGGGAGTTGCCAGTGCGCAGCGGCGACGGCCGCTGCATGGGCCGCATCTGCAACGCGCTCGACGCTTGGAGCGTCGATTGACGGTGGGGACTGAAACCCCGGCATGCGGTCGATGGCGATGCCCAGTACCGGAACACCGAGCGACTCGAGCATTTCGGCCGTCGCGTGGGCGTCGATGATTGACTTCGCCCCCGCGCACACGGTGCACACCTCGGATCGAGCCAGCTCACCGAGGTCGGCCGACACATCGAAGGCGACCGGCCAGCCTGCATGCACGCCACCAATGCCCCCAGTAGCGAAGACGCGTGGTCGGGGGCCCTCGATCGCGCCGGCAATTCGCAGCGTCCCTGATACGGTCGTTCCGGCGGAGCGGCCGGATGCCATGGCCAGGGCCATGGTCGCGGTGGATGCCTTGCCTGCCCCTGTGTCGGCGGCGAGCGTGTCGAGTTCTTCGGCCGCCAGTCCAAGGCGTGGCACACCATTGAGCACGGCACATACGGCAGGGACGGCGCCGACCTCTCGGATGGCACGTTCCATGGCTCGCACTGTGCCGAGGTGCACCGCCTCGCTTGGCGAGAAGCAGGTCGGGTGATTTCCGTGCGCTGCCTGCCATGGCTCACGCGGGAGTCCGCAGGTCAGTACGGCCGTCTCCAGGAGCACGACCGGGTCGCCCGCGACGAGTGCCTCGGCGACCTTGGGTAGCACACGAACGGATCGGGTCATCTTCTGCGGCCGCGGACGCGTCCGCCCATTCGCTTTTTGGGCAGCGCCTTCGGGACGATGCCGCCCGGGAAGCGATCGGCATCCTGCGCCACATCGTCGCTGGGCGCTTCGGTAATGGTCCGGCCGAGGCTCTTTCGGTTCTGTTCCCGTTCGCGGTCCAACTCGGCTCGTCTGTCCCGGACCTTTCGGGGGACTGGGCCGGGTTCAAAGTCGTCGTGGAGGATTTCGGTGATTTCGACGTTCGTCAGGCGTTCGACGCCGTCGAGAAGTGCGCCCTGTTCGGGTTCGACAAACATGATGGCTTGCCCGCTCCGGCCAGTCCGCGCGGTTCGCCCAATGCGGTGTACGTACACCTCGGGGTCTTCGGGAATGTCAAAGTTGAAGACGTGCGTGATACCGTCGACATCGATACCCCGTGCTGCGACATCGGACGCGACGACGATGTGAAGTTGGCCGGTTCGAAGCTGTTCCATCACGCGATTGCGTTTGCTCTGATGCATGTCGGCATGCAGCGCCTGCGCGTTGATGTCGTGATCTCGGAGATCTTTGGCCACCTTGTCGACGGTGGCCTTGGTGCGGCAGAACACGAGCCCCAACTCGGGCTCTTCCTTCTTCAGGACGTGGCGAAGAAGTCGCCGCTTGTCCCAGGGCTGCACCGTGACAAACTTCTGCTCGACTTGAGACACCGTCAGGCTCTTCGCATCAACCGTGGAGAGATTCTCCGGATTCTTCATGTACTTGCGGGCGAGCCGCTCGATCTCGTCCGAGATGGTTGCCGAGACGAAGACGGTTTGATGCTTGTGCCTGATCGTTCCTAGAATCTTGCGAATGTCGTCCCGGAAGCCAATATCCAGCATGCGATCGACTTCATCGAGCACGGCAATGCGAAGCCGGTCATACGGAAGCAGGCCCCGGCGATTCATGTCCATGACGCGGCCGGGTGTGCCGACGATGATTTCCGGTCGTCGCTGCAGTCTCTTCGCCTGAATCTCGATCTTCTGCCCGCCGTAGACCGCGAGCTTGTGCAGCCCGGTGTTCTTACCAAGCACGTCCATCTCTCGGGCTACCTGTATGGCGAGCTCACGGGTGGGCACCAGGCACAAGGCTCCGAATGCGTCGCCGGGCTCGAGCAGGTGCAGAATGGGCAGCCCAAAGGCGGCCGTCTTCCCGGTCCCGGTCCGCGACTGGCCCATCACATCCCGCCCGCTGATCGCCAATGGAATCAGTTCGGCCTGAACATGGGTCGGGTTTTGAAAGCCAGCCTCGGCGATTCCCGAGAGCACCTCGGCGCGAAGGCCGAGATCTGCGAAGGAGCGTGTGGTATCGAATATCTCGCTCATGAGGAATTGGTGCCGATCATGCGGGCTTCAGCGCCCGCCTATTCGGCCGCGTTGGTTCCACGACGCTCATGGTAGGATCAGTCACAGGACGATACAACCAAGGCACGGGCCCGCACGGATGCAATCGGACAGTCTTCTTCAAGTCGATCTCGCCGCCATCGGCAGGAATGCCGAGGCGTTCAAGCGCCTGGCCGGCGGCGGCACGGCCTGTTGCGGCATTGTCAAGGCCGATGCGTACGGTCTGGGGGCCGTGCGGGTCTCGACGGCCCTGATCGATGCGGGTATCGACCTTCTGGCGGTTTTTCGGGTCGAGGAGGCGCTCGACCTGTTGCGGGAGCAGGTGGCTGTGCCTGTGCTGGTTCTGGGGCCGATGCCCGCCATCAGTTCCGTGCATCCACTGATGGCGGCGCTCCTGGACGGCCGGGCTGAAGTCGTACTGCATGATGCGCGAACGCTTCGTGAACTGGAGCGTGCCGCGGGGTCAGGCGCGGCGTCGATTCGTGTACACGTCGAGGTGGATGTGGGCATGCGGCGCGGGGGTGTGGCCGCGGAAGACGCCCCAACATTGCTCGCGGCGGTTGCGGCGTCCCCGGTCGTTGAACTTGCCGGTGTGATGGCCCAGTTTTCATCCGCCGCCAGTGACCCCGAGCTGACCAGACGCGAGGATGCCCGGCTTCGGGCAGCGATTCACCTGGCAGGGGGATTACCCACCGGGTGCCGCGTACACGCTGCCGCGACGGCGGCGACCATTCGCGACACCGCCCTGCACCATGACCTGGTGCGAATCGGTCTGGGCTGGAGCGGTACGGTGCCCGGCGACACCGCGATGGCTGGGTCGTGTGCCTTGCAGCTGACACCAGCCGTGCGGTGGAGGAGCCGAATCACCCACGTGCACCATGTGCGAGCCGGATCGGCGGTCGGATACGGCGGGCTTTGGACTGCCGGCAGGGATACGACCATCGGGATTGTGCCGGTCGGATACGCCGATGGTATTCCGCACAGCGCCGGCGCCACGTCGGGCAGCGGAGGCGCGTCGATCGCGGTGATGAAGCCCCGAGACCGGGGCGGTGTGCCGGCCAGGCATGCGCCCATTGTCGGTGCCGTGAGCATGGATCAGTGCGCGATCGATCTCGGTATGTCTGGAGCGGTGGGCGAGTCGCTTGTCGGGCGTGCCGTGGAGGTGATCTCAGCTGTGCGTGAAGGGCCGTCGAGCCTGGCAGGGTTTGCTGAGGCGTGCGCGGTGAGTCCACACCAGTTGCTGGTAGGCATCAGCCCCCGCGTGCGCCGAGTGGGCGTCTCCCGGCTCAAGCCCTCCGCTGAACACTCGGACTGGTCCACCGCTGAAGCCGTGTAGTCAGTGACCGGCATCAGGGTCTGGCGGGGGCAGCAGGCCCGAAAGGGTGCCGCCCATGCGATACCCTGCGTGGATGTCGGTGCTCGAAGTCCAAGTTACCCAGCAGACAGACATGCCCAACAGTGTGACAAGGCTGGGCGTCGTCCGGTTTCTCAATGCGCGGCCCATCGTGAAAGGGCTCGACGCGCTCGATCAATGGGTGGTCAAACCGGCAGCCCCGAGCGGGTTGATCGGCCTGCTGGCGGGACGGAACGTGGATTTGGCCTTGTGCAGTTCGATTGACCTCATGTCGGCTCCATTCGATGTCGCGTGGCTTCCAGTGGCACCGCTGGCGTGCGATGGACCAACACTGACCGTGCGCGTGTTCTCACGCAAGCCGATCGACGAGGTCACACGCATTCACTGCGACACCGACAGCCATACATCGGTGGCCCTGCTGCGTGTGCTTCTTGCCGAAGTGTGGCACAGTAGCCCGACGCTCGTGCCACTGAGCGATGCGGGTGAGGTTGAGGCGGCGCTGCTGATTGGAGACAAGGTCGTAGGCCCGTCCAGCGACGTGGATGCCTGGCCGTACCACATCGACCTTGGCGAAGTGTGGCAGGCGCACACGGGTCTGCCATTTGTGTTTGCGGTGTGGATGGGCAGGGCGGATGATGAGGAGCGGATTCGCCGCGCAGGGCGGGTGCTTGATCGCCAGTTGCGGCTCAATCGACACCGACTCGAGGCGATCGTCTCACAGGAGGCCGATTGCCACGGGTGGTCCACAGAAGCCGCCCAGACCTACCTGGCACACCACATTCGGTACGAGTTCGGTGCGCGCGAGCACGAGGGCCTGCGGACGTTTCTCGGCCGGTGCGTTGCGCATGGCATCGCCCCAGATCGCGCCCTTCCCGAGCCGCTGACGCTCTGAATGCCACGGGCCGCTGCATTTCGTTGCGGCATCATTGGCGAACTGCATCGCCAGTTGTCCTGGGCCTCGGACGAGGCGCGCATCCGCCTCATCGATGCTGCCGCGTTGATGGTGCGAGAGATCGACATCAACAGGGCGTACCCGGTCGAGTTCATCACCTATCGGTTGACCGGCTGGAAGAGCGACCCCGCCACTGCCGTCGAGTCCGTTGCGGGCGAGGCGTTGCTGACCGACCTGGTGACCATGGTGCAGCGGATCAGCAGGCGGGTTCCAGTCGATGCCAGTGGGAGGGCTGGCGACTATCTGGGGCTCGATGATGTTGCCCATGCATTGGGCGTCTCTCGCCGAACGCTTGTCCGAGTTCGAAGCCGCGGCCTTCTCATGCGGTATGGACGCACAGACGCCGGTGCGCTGCGGCTCGTGTGCACGCGTGAGACGCTGGCCTGGTTCCAGGCCGCACAGGGCGCGCACATCGCGGGCCGTGAACCGCCGGAGACCGCACCTGGCGCCATCATCGAGCTGGCCCGCGCGGTGGGGCCGCTGCCCACGATGCAGGCGGTCGTACGCGAGATTGCCCCGCAGTGCCCCGGTCGATCTCAACAGGCCATCCGTTCGGTGCTTCGGCGGGCCGCTGCCTCCGGTGCGCTGTCATTGCCAGGACGGGGGAGGTTGTCTTCGCGGGAAGGGTGGCTGGTGGCCCGCGGGCAGTGGCGTGGCATCTCCGCAGAGGACATAGCGCATCGACTCGGGGTGAGTTCGGCCGCGGCACACCGGGCGGCCCTTCGATGGCGAGCCGATCGCCTTCGCGCCGCTGCGGCGGTGTTGGAGCGGTGCGCGTGTGACGGGCCGGACTCAGACGCACTCCTCGCTTCGGAGGATGTGCGGGCCGGCCTCCCCCCCTGGTCGGCGGCCATCTCGCTGGAGTCGGCCGCCCAGCAGGCCGCGGGGCCGAATCATCTTGCAGCGACCCACATGCTCATGCGGCGTGCGACGCGGTGCGTGTCCGCGCTCCCCAGTCAACCGGGGGCGGCCGCAGTCGATCGCATTGAAACTGACTTGCGATGGATCACGCGGCTCCGCTGGCGACTCATGGTGTCGATGAGCGCCGAAGTTCATCGGGCCGTGTTGACGCGGTTGGGGCGGTCGCCGGCCTCATTGCCGGGCGACGTGCAACGCGCGGTGCTCCGCCGATCCGCACACCTGATCGGTGAGGTGCTGGATCGGCAGGCGGTCGATGCGTTTGACCGCCTTCATGCCAGGGTGCATGTCGCAGTCGATCAGATGCTTGCCGGTATGCGGGCCGTGGACCCCGGACATGCATCGGCCCGCCACACCGCAGCCGTGTCACTGCCGCTGGCGTCGGTGGCGCGATGGCCCCATCTTCTTCCTGACGCTCGGTGGCCCAGCACGCTCTGCGAGTTGGGTGGCGATCAGGCCGAGGTGTGCCAGGCCCGGTGGGGCTTTGGTGGCCGTGCGCCCGCCACTTTGGCCGAGATCGCCGAGGCGCGTCGAGTGAGCGGGCAAAAAGTCGCCGCCATCTACGCCGCGGCGCACCGAAACCTCGTTCTGAAGAGTCGATCGGCGGACCCGTCCGGGTCGGTCTGAGGGGGCAGGCCCGTGCGGGTCAACGCTTGGAGAACTGGAACCGCTTGCGGGCACCGGGTTGACCGGGCTTCTTCCGTTCGACGCGGCGGGGATCTCGGCTGAGGAAGCCGCGGTCGCGAAGGACCGGCTCCAGCGAACGGTCGTACCGCATCAGCGCGCGGCCGAGGCCCAGAATGATGGCTCCAGCCTGTCCGGTATAGCCGCCACCATGGACGCTCACATTCACCTGCACGCCGCCGGTGGTGTTGGTTGCAGCC
>CAZSSV010000122.1:0-7138 GCA_964609425.1 uncultured Isosphaeraceae bacterium
GGACAAGCTGGCCGAGGCAGGCGTCATCTTCTGCTCGTTTTCGGAAGCCGTGCAGACGCATCCCGAACTCGTCAAGCGACATCTCGGCAAGGTTGTTTCAAGGACGGACAATTTCTTCGCGGCGCTCAATGCCGCAGTCTTCACCGACGGATCCTTCGTGTACATCCCGAAGGGTGTCCGCTGCCCGATGGAGCTCAGCACGTACTTCAGAATCAATCAGATGAACACGGGGCAGTTCGAACGCACACTCATCGTGGCGGACGAAGGATCGTACGTGTCCTATCTGGAAGGCTGCACCGCACCACAGCGGGACGAGAATCAACTGCACGCTGCAGTGGTCGAACTGGTGGCGATGGAAGATTCCGAGATCAAGTACTCGACCATCCAGAATTGGTATCCCGGCGACGAAAATGGAGTCGGTGGCATCTACAACTTCGTCACCAAACGCGGCTTGTGCGCAGGAGACAGGAGCCACATCTCCTGGACCCAGGTTGAGACCGGATCGGCCATGACGTGGAAGTACCCATCGTGCATCCTGAAGGGCGATGACAGCATCGGCGAGTTCTACTCCGTCGCGCTCACGAACAACTATCAGCAGGCCGATACCGGCACGAAAATGATTCACGTCGGCAAGCGTTCACGCAGCAACGTCGTGTCCAAGGGCATCAGCGCCGGCAAGGGGCACAACACCTATCGCGGGCTCGTCAAGGTGCTGCCGGGTGCTGAAGACGCTCGCAACTACACGCAATGTGACTCGATGCTCATGGGGTCCGATTGTGGCGCCCACACGTTCCCGGTCATCGAAGTCGAGAATCCGACGGCCCAGGTCGAACATGAAGCATCGACCACCAAGATCGGTGAAGATCAGATCTTCTACTGCAATCAACGTGGCATTTCGTCTGAAGACGCAGTGTCGATGATCGTCAACGGGTTCTGCCGCGAGGTGCTCGCGGAACTTCCCATGGAATTCGCTGTCGAGGCCAAGGCGCTTCTCGCCGTCAGTCTCGAGGACAGCGTCGGCTGATCGGAGTGCCTCCCAGTGAGCCTGCTTGAAATCAAGAATCTGCATGCGTCCGTCGAGGGCGTCGAGATCCTCAAAGGTCTCAGCCTGACCATCGAGCCCGGGCAGGTCCACTCGATCATGGGCCCGAACGGCTCAGGAAAGAGCACGCTCTCTCGCGTCGTCGCAGGTGAAGAGACGTACGAGGTCACTGAGGGCAGCGTGCTCCTGAACGGGAAGAATCTGCTCGAAATGGATCCTGAAGAGCGCGCCCGAGAAGGCATCTTCCTCGCGTTTCAATACCCGGTCGAAATCCCCGGCGTAAGCACCAAGTACTTTCTCAGGACGGCGGTCAATTCCATTCGGGCGCACCGCGGCCTGGATGAGCTCGATGCGTATGGCTTCCTCAAACTCGTGAAGGAAAAGGCCGCGTGGGTGGAGTTGGACCCCGCACTGCTCGACCGACCGGTCAATGAGGGCTTCTCTGGGGGGGAGAAGAAGCGGGCCGAGATTTTTCAGATGGCGATGCTTGAGCCGACGATGTGCATCCTCGACGAAACCGACTCGGGCCTCGACATCGACGCGCTGCGAATCGTCGCAGACGGCGTCAATCAACAGCGAAGCGAGGCACGTGGTTTCCTCGTGATCACCCACTACCAACGCCTGCTCGACTACATCGTGCCCGATGTCGTACACGTACTTCTGGACGGACGTATCGTCCGTACCGGTGGCAAGGAACTCGCCGTGGAGTTGGAGCAGAAGGGATACAGTTGGATCGAGCAGGAGGTCGCCGCTGGCGCCTGACCATGTGCATCAAGACGCTTGACAACGCGTGCCCGCTCTGCGATGCCATCGAGTTGCTCGCCGACCAGTCCATACCCGACGTTCGCCGCGCCGCGTGCAACCGCTTGCATGAACTCGGTTGGCCCACCCGAAAGTGTGAGGCGTTCCGGTACTGCAATCTGAAGGCGGCGTCCGAAACCCAGTGGCATCCTGCCCCGAAGGCCTGCGCAGACAGGTCCACGCTGGACGCACTGGATATCGCGGGCACGGGCGCACGGCTCGTCTTTGTGAACGGAAGGTTTGACGCCAACGCCAGTTCCTCGCTCCCGGCACAGACGCGGCTCCTTGCCCCGATGCTCGACGAAATGGACCTCGACCGCGTCGCCGACTTCTCCGACGACCCGTTTGCTCAACTGGCAACCGCACTCCTTGAAGACGGCGTCGTGATCGAGGTCGCCGACGGACAGGTGCTCCCACACCCCATCCACATCGTGCACCTCACCAACGGGTCCGGTGACCCGATCGCCTCCACACTCCGCATCGTGGTACGGCTCGGGCGGGGTGCCAGGGCATGCGTGCTCGAGACCTGGGCAGGCGACGGTCCGGCACTGGTCACGCCGATGACCGAAGTCGAGCTTGCCGCCGGGGCCCACTGCGATCATGCCCGATTGATTGAACACGGCGACGACGTCTGGCACATGGGCGCCATCGCATCCAGGCAGGAGCGAGACAGCACTTTCGAGTCAGTCGTGCTCACGATTGGCGGTGGAACCGTTCGCACGGTGGCCCACGCCTCGCTCGACGGAGAAGGCGCCCACACGGCACTTCGAGGCTTTGGCATCGGGGATGGCAAGCGACACATGGACAGCCGGCTGCGCGTCGCCCACATGGCCCCGAACTGCACGAGCCGTGAGATCTTCAAGCACCTGCTGCCCGATCACAGCACCGCTGCATTCACAGCGAGGATCTATGTGCATGAGGGTGCCCACGGTACCGACGCCGTACAAACCAGCCGCAATCTCCTCCTGAGCGATACCGCAAAGTCGTGGAGCAGACCGGAACTTGAGATCTATGCGGACGACGTCAAATGCACACACGGGGCTACGACGGGCGAGATTGATCCCGGCGCACTCTTCTACCTCCGCGCTCGTGGCGTGCCCGAGGCGACGGCTCGCGCACTGCTCGCATGGGCCTTTGCGGCGGAAGTCATCAACGAAGTTCCCGTCGCCGCGCTCCGAACACACCTCGCCAGACGCATTCTCGCCCAACTCCCTGGCGCGGAGGCTTTGGATGAAGGCGTCGTGTCGCTGTGACGCCTTCCGATGCAACCGAATGCCCGGGGCCTGACACCATTCGACAGTGCATTCCCGCTCTGGCCAGAGAGGTTCACGGCAAGCCACTTGTGTATCTCGACAATGCCGCCACGACGCCTCGCCCGCAAGCGGTCCTCGATGCCGTAGCGACCTATGAGACGCAGTATCCCGCGAATGTCCATCGCGGCGTCCACACGCTCTCGGGCGACGCGACCCATGCGTACGAGGATGCGCGACGTCGCGTCGCATCGTTTCTGGGCGGTGAGACGCTCGTGTTCACCCGCGGAACGACCGAGGCCGTCAATCTCGTCGCGAACACGTGGGGAGACACCAACCTCGGTGAGGATGACGAAATCCTGATCTCCGCCCTGGAGCATCACGCCAACATCGTGCCATGGCAGATGCTCTGCGCGCGGCGTGGGTGTGTGCTCCGGGTGGCCGATGTCGATGACGCGGGCGAACTGCACGCCGAGGCTGTGACAGGCGAGATGACCGATCGAACACGCCTGGTTGCCATCACCGGCGTGAGCAATGCGATCGGCACCGTCACGCCAATCAAGGAAATCTGCGGCGCCGCCCGAGGCCGCGGCATCACAACGCTCGTGGACGGGGCTCAGATGGTGCCCCACATGCCTGTCAATGTTTCGACGATCGGCTGTGACTTTTTCGCGTTCAGTGGCCACAAGATGTACGCCCCGACGGGGATCGGCGGACTGATCGCCGCAACCTCGCTCCTCGAATCGATACCCCCCTGGCAGGGCGGCGGTGACATGATCCGAACGGTGTCCTTTGCTGGCAGCACCTGGAACGACACGCCTTGGAAGTTCGAGGCAGGCACGCCCAACATCGGCGGCGCCATCGGGCTAGGCGCCGCTGTTGACTGGCTGAACGCCATCGGCATGGAGACCATCGCCAACCGAGAAGATGCGCTGCTTACCGACGCCGTTTCTCGGCTTGAGTCGATCGACCGGATTCGCCTCGTGGGCCGGCCGGCATCACGTGCCGGCGCGATTTCATTCGAAATCGACGGCATGCACCCCGCTGACATCGGGGCCATGCTCGACAGGCACGGCATCGCCATTCGCGCTGGCCATCACTGCGCGCAGCCGATTCTTGAGCGGCTTGGTCGCACCGCGACCGCCCGACTCGCTCCGGCGTTCTACAACACGGAAGCGGAACTCGAAACGACCGAGCTGGCGCTGCGGAGGATCATCGATGTGTTCGGATAGCCCTGGTACGAACCGGTCGCCGCATCGAGACGCCATCATCGATGCCATTCGCACCGTACGTGACCCGGAGATTCCGGTGAACATCTGGGAACTGGGGCTCGTCTACGACATTCAGATCAATCCCACGGGCGAGGTACACATCAACATGACGTTGACAACCCCGAATTGCCCGGTCGCCGAGCTCATTCCACAACAGGTCCAGCAGGCCGTCGCCGCAGTCGATGGCGTCCGCGCTGCACGCGTCGATATCGTATGGGAGCCTGAGTGGACACCCGACATGATGAGCGAGGCGGCCAAGCTCGACCTCGACTTCACGGGCAAGTTCGATCCCAAGACACTCGCTGCCAAGACCAACCTCACGATCGGACGCAAGCCGAGAGACGCTCGCTGAGTTTGTACGACCCGGTTGTCCGCATTCAAGTGGCGATATCCTTCCCGCCCAATGACCGACTACACACGCGCAGCATCCTTGTCGGAGCTTCCCGAAGGGCAGCCGATCCGGGTCGAATTGAACGGGTCACCCATCGCGCTGGTGCGAGCGGGCGGGACGGTGCATGCCGTCGCCGACACCTGTACCCACGCGGAGGCGTCCTTCTGCGATGGCGGCCATGTCGAAGATGGCTTCATCGTGTGTCCACTGCATTTCGCCTCGTTCCGTCTCGCCGATGGCGAAGCGGGCGACCCTCCCGCCGACGAGGCGCTTGCGGTCTACGAGGTGAAGATTGACGGTGATGACGTCCTGGTCAAGCTACCGGCGTCGAGTTGAGGCACTGACATCACCGGCGACGTGCGGGGCGGGTTGGGTCAACGCGTCTCAGCCGCACTCGATCACGGACACAAGCCCCACCCGTCAAGCACGCGGAGCAGATCGGTGTGATTGATGCGGCGGTCTGCATTGGTGTCGCCCGGGCATTCCGCCGGACAGACGCCACTGCCGCAGGCCGCGTCGGCGTGCCAGCGCCCCCCGGCGTCATCGCACGCAATGTCCGTCGTCTGCACGCAGTACCCGCCCAGGCAGCATGCGCCCCCCGGCGACGCGCAGTCACTGCGAATGTCCACGGGCGGCGCATCTGCCCACTGAACGCCGTCTTCGTGAAAGCCACACCGCACGAAACGCGGGGCGACGCCTTCGCACACCACGCCATCGGTGTGCGGGGAGAGATTGTCATGAAACCAGCAGTCCTCAAAGACCGGCTGTCCTCGGCGAACCCAGGCCCCGGGGCCACGATCAGCCGTGTTTCCGACAACAATGCACAACCGAATTCGAGGGCTCGCCCCGTCCACGTGCAGGCCCCCACCTCGACGCGTGCCATCTTCTCCAAGGACGCCCGTGCCACCTGCGATGGTCAGCCCTTCGATGACCGTCCCGGCGCCCTCTCCGCTGAGGCACCGAATGACACCCTCACCGCCGAGCAATGAGGTGAACTCCGCCCCCGCCGCACCTCGGATGGTGATGGCCTTGCCACGAAGGTCCACACCGCCTCGATGAACCCCGGGACCGAGTTCAACCACGTCACCGTCCACCGCCAGGTTGATGGCCTCCTGCACGGAAGCAACGTCTTCCGGAACAAGGATCGTCTCGGCGCGCACGCCGACCACCACCGCCACCAGGGCGGCCACAGCACATCGTGTCATATCGCTCATACCTTTCACCGCACTTCACGCGGCTCGGGAACTCTATGTGCGGATCAACGCGCTGCTTCGCCGGGCGGCGAAAACGCATGGATGCGGCCAGCCTGGTCGATGACCCACCGACAGGCTCCATCCTCCTGAACAATCAGGCGGCCGGACGGCCCGGCCTCAATCCTCGGCTCGGGGAGGTCTGGATTGGGACGCCACAGTCCGTCGAGATCCGCCAACTCCTGCGCGTGAGCGACATGTGACGATGCGTACTGCTCATCGGCAGCCTTGATCGCTCGGAGCTGCGCCCGGACGGCAGCATCGGCCGGGACCACAAAGACATCGTGACCCGGCGGCTCAGCGGCGAACTGCACAAGCCCCCAGTACTCAGGACGATGCATGTCGATCGCACCCTGTGGCGACCACACCCAGTTGTCTTCCCTGGCATCATCCGGCTTGATGTATCGGCCGGCCACAGCTTCAATCGGCCACTGCACGCGTGAGAAGTTGACCCACCAGGTATCGCCAGCTCGTGGCGGACACTGGACGACGGCGGTGTCGGCCATGGATGCCCACGGAATGGCGACCTCCACAGTCCATCCTCTGTCCCGATCTCTTGGATCATTGATCGTGCCGTCCACGAGAACCGCGGACCGCACGCCCTCAAAGTCCCAAGTCAGGTCGAATGTGCCTCCATCGCGATAGGGCTGCGACATACGCAAATCCATTTCTGTGCCCAGTACATTGATTTCATACTCGTCGTAAGCGGTGCGATCGCCGTCCGGGTCGATGAAGATTTCAAAGTCGTTGTCACGGTAGATGATCGTGTCGCGTTGGGTCAACGTGCCCCAGAGGTGCGGCTCTTCCATGTCTGCGGCGACATAGAAGTGGGTGTTGTCCCAGCACATCTTGGCCCGTGTACGCAGCTTTGGATCGGGCTTGCGTGATCCCTCGATGTCGACGAAGTCTTCTGTCCAGATCGCCGACTCCCACGCGTCGTCACCGAGATGCCCGTCAATCGACGGTGGTGTTGCGACGTAGCCGGCCACATAGACCCGCGGATGCGCCGGCGGTAATGTGCCTTCGACCTGCAGCCCCGGCGCTGCACATCCACCAATGGCTGTGACCGCACACCAAAGCCGCCTGTTGATCATCATTGAAATCGGCATGAGCCCGGAATGGTACGGCGGGAG
>CAZSSV010000123.1:0-2173 GCA_964609425.1 uncultured Isosphaeraceae bacterium
GGTGGTCGTGGCCGCTCGATGATGTCGAGCCGTCGCAAACGCCGTCGGGGGGGGCCCTTCGTGATGGTGCTGGTCGTCGCTGCGGTCGCGGCGGCCACATGGTGGCTGTGGCCCGAGCAGCGTGGCCCAGGTGGGCCCAAGGGCGGCGCGCTCACCGATCCCATGGCGAGCCCAGGCCTCCCCGCCACGCCAGAGGCCGCGGCGAAGCCTGCCCCCGCGGCAGCGACCCGGACCGCACGGCTCAGCCTCCAGGAGCCCGAGACGAGCGGGCAGCAGCAGGTCCCATCGCAGCCGCCGCCTCCCCTGCCGGCCGAGGCGGCCGATGGACTCGCCGCGGCTGCGCCCGTTGAGCCGACAACTGAGCATACGCCTGGGCCGGGCGTGCCGGCGGATCGCGAGGCTGGCCTCGAGGCAGCCCCCGAAGCGGCCGCAGCGGCATCGCCCGAGCCTGCCCAGCCCACGGTGTACGACGAGGCCGCGGCGCTCATTCGCGGCGGCGATCCGGTAGCAGCCCGGCTGCTGCTCAGCCGGGCACTTCGCGCCACTGGCTCGCCCTCAGAAGCGGCGGATCTCCGGGCGACGCTGACCGTGATGAATGACGGCATGATCTTCGGCCCCCAGGTCACGCCCGGCGACCCCTTCACGCGGCTGTACAAGATTCGCCCCGGCGATGCCCTGTCCCGCGTCGTGAGCAACGAAGGCGTGCGGACCAATTGGCGCTTTGTGCAGCGGGTCAATGGCATCAAAGACCCCGGGCGGCTCCGTGTCGGCCAGCAGATCAAACTGGTGCAGGGACCGTTTCATGCCGAGGTTGATCGTGCCGACCATCGCATTGATCTCTGGCTCGGCCAGGATGAGGATGCCATCTACATCAGGAGCCTTCCCGTAGGGCTGGGTGAGTTCGACTCGACACCGAGCGGGACATTCCGCGTCCGCCGAGGCGGGAAGATGGTCAACCCGAGTTGGACGAACCCCCGGACCGGGGAGCGGTTCGCCGCCGACGATCCACAGAACCCCATCGGTGAGTATTGGATTGGTTTGGACGGCATCGACGCTCACAATCTTCAGGAGCAGGGCTTCGGGATCCACGGGACGATTGAGCCTGACTCGATCGGCGAGGACCGCTCCATGGGCTGCGTGCGGCTGGGTGATGACGACATCGCGCTGGTGTACGAGATGATGACCGAAGGCAACAGCGTCGTGCTTGTGCACGAGTGAGCGGCGGCGAGCCGAGGGCCGAGTACACTGGTGCGCGATGGATTCGGAAGGTCTGGATCGAACGTTCTTCTCGGCAGGGTCTCTCGGCGATGCCGACGATGCGCGAGCGTACTGGCAGTCCCGCTCGATTGAAGATCGGGTACGGGCCCTCCTGAAACTGCGGGAGATGCTGTATGGAGATGCCGCTTGCGCCCGACTTCAGAGAGTTCTTGTCATTACTGAACTCGGCCGGGATTGAGTATCTGCTCGTCGGCGGGTTTGCGGTGGCAGCACATGGGCACCCACGGGCCACCGGAGATCTCGACCTCTGGGTACCGACCAC
Organism: uncultured Isosphaeraceae bacterium; assembly: GCA_964609425.1. GTDB lineage: Bacteria > Planctomycetota > Phycisphaerae > Phycisphaerales > SM1A02 > UBA12567. Next base: position 1,541 of record CAZSSV010000123.1, read on the forward strand.
GAAGCAGACTGCTTCAAGCCTCCTGCAGGTGCTTGAGACGTTCGGCTTTGGGGATGCCGGGGCCACGACGGCGCTCCTGATGGAGCCCAACCGGGTGATCCGAATGGGTGTGCCGCCGGTCCGAATCGAGTTGTTGACGGGTGTGTCCGGTGTGTCGTTTGAGGGGTGTTGGCGTCGACGCATGGTGCTCGACCTCGGCGGCCTTGAGGTGCCGGTGATCAGCCGTGCGGACCTCATTCAGAACAAACGGTGCGCGGGACGCGCCAAGGACGCTGCTGACCTGGAAGCGCTGGGCGAGGCGGATTGATCAGCCCGCGGCAACCGACTGCACCGCGACGTCATGCGGTTCACGTGCGACGCGTTCGACAAGTTGCTGTGTGAAGCACACACCAATCGTGGGGCAGGTGACGGATGCCAGATAGCGGTCGTAGAACCCAGCACCGCGTCCAAGCCTTCCACCGATCGCATCGAACGCGACGCCTGGGACGAGCACGGTGGTCAGACGCTGGGGCTCGACGATGATGGGCCTGCGCGGCTCGAGCACACCGTGCGGCCGCTGCTCAAAGGCCTGTGGGTCCAGCGAGTCAATCGCGGCCGCCCGCATGCGTCGCGCTGGCCAGTCGGTGACCGGAA
>CAZSSV010000123.1:2183-7103 GCA_964609425.1 uncultured Isosphaeraceae bacterium
CTCCTGCCACGCTCGCATCGCCGGCCGCGGGTCGATCTCGTCGCCAAGCGGCATGTAGCCGAGCAGCACGCCGTCAATGTGGACCAGTGGCGCGAGCAGGCCGGTTGGGCTCCAGAGCGACTCGGCGAGCCGGGCTGCGGCGGCTTCACGATCTTGGGGCGAGACGTCGGCCACGGCGGCTCGCACGTGGGCTCGCATGGCCGTCTTTGCATCAGTCACGGCTCGGGCCGCTCCAGCCGCTGCTTGATCGTCGCCTCGAAGCCGTGTTCGCTCGGGGTGTAGTACGTGGGCGGCGGCTCGCCTGAATCGGGGTTGATGTTGTTCATGGCTGCGGCGGCCGCTGGGTCATCGTGCGCGTAGATGTAGCCATCGCCGTAGCCCAGTGCCTTGGCGCCGCGGGTCTGCCCGCTCCGCAGGTGCAGCGGGACCTCGATGCCTGGCAGGTCCCGCACTGTTGCGCGGGCTGCCCAGATTGCGGATGCGGCACTGTTCGATTTAGGGCAGGTGGCGAGGTACAGCACGAGGTTGGACAGCGGGAGTTCTGCCTCTGGCATGCCGATTCGCTCGACGATGTCCCACGCGGCGGCCGCAAGTTGCATCGCCTGCGGAGAGGCGAGCCCGACGTCTTCGCTCGCGAGGATCGCAAGCCGGCGGCAGATGAAGCGTGGGTCTTCACCGGCCTCAAGCAACACGGCCAGCCAATGAATGGCGGCATCGGCGTCACTGGCGCGGATGCACTTGATGAGCGCACTGGCGAGGTCGTAGTGTTGATCGCCCTGGCGGTCGAACCGGCGACCCCGAGCGCCAATGGCCTGCTCGGCACAGGCGCAGGTGATGACGCCTTTCCCCTGAAGGCTCGCCGCAAGTTCGAGTGCTGCAAGTGCCCTGCGGGCATCGCCTTCACATCTGTCAGCGAGCAACTCACGTGCCGTGTCCTCGAGGACGCGACTCTGGAGCAGAGGGTCTGTGTCCATCGCGCGATTCAGCAGTTCGGCAACATCTTCAGGCGAGAGCCGCTGCAACTGCATGAGTGTCGCGCGGCTGATGAGCGCATCGTTGACCGTGTAGTAGGGGTTCTCCGTTGTGGCGCCGATGAGCGACACGATGCCGCGTTCGACGTCGCCCAACAGGACGTCCTGCTGACTCTTGGAGAACCGATGGATCTCGTCGAGGAACAGCACGGTCGCCGCACCGCCGCCCTCAAGCCGGCGGCGGGAGGCGTCGAGGATCTCGCGAATCTGCTTCACGCCGATCGCTGCGGCGTTGGCGGAGGTAAGCGGTCGTTCACTTTCACCGGCGACGACTTCGGCAAGCGTCGTCTTACCGGTGCCCGGAGGTCCCCAGAGTATGAGCGACCCGATGGTGCCTCCCTGCAGAATCTTCCGCAAGAGCCCGTCTGGGCCCACCAGATGCGTCTGCCCGACCATGTCATCGAGCGTCCGGGGCCGCATGCGTGCGGCCAGGGGCCGAGCGCCGTCGACCCGCTCCTGAATGTCGCTCGACCACAGGTGCATCGGCAGAGCGTATCAGGCGACCTGCCCCCGATCGGAACGGGCGGCAGGCGGAGCCTCCCGTGTTTGCCCCGTACAATGCGCTCCATGTGCGGAATCGTCGCCTATATCGGCTCCGAGCAGGCCCGTCCGGTCCTGCTGGAGGGACTGAAACGGCTCGAGTATCGGGGGTATGACTCCGCGGGCGTCGCTGCCCTCAACGGTGGGCTGCACGTGGCCCGCACGGTGGGTCGTGTGCGCGTGCTCGAGCAGCAAATCGACGGAGACGAGCACTTCGACGGCACGATCGGCATCGCGCACACACGGTGGGCGACGCATGGTGGAGTGACGGAACAGAACGCTCACCCGCATCGGGACGACGCTTCACTCGGCCATGGCATTGTGCTCGTGCACAACGGCATCATCGAGAACTACGCGGCCCTCCGGACGTATCTGCTCGGCAAGGGGCATACCTTTGCTTCCGAAACTGATACAGAAGTGCTCACACACCTGATTGGTGAGTTGTACGAAGGCGATCTGGCGGCAGCGGTTCGATCGGCCGTCCGTGAGGTCGAGGGCGCCTACGCCATCGCCGTGATGTGTGAGGAAGAACCCGACGTTCTCGTCGCCGCTCGGCGCGGATCGCCGCTTTTGATCGGCGTCAGTGAGCATGGATACATCATCGCGTCCGATGCGCAGGCAATTGTCGGACACACCAGCCGCGTGGCTGATCTTGGTGAGGAGATCGTGGCCCGCATCACACGGGACTCATTCCATACCGCCGATCTGGACAATGTGCAGGTCACGCCCCGGCTGCGAGAACTCGAAGTCAGCCTCGACGAAATCGAACTCGGCGACTACCCGCACTACATGCTCAAGGAGATCATGGAGCAGCCGCAGGCCGTTCGGCGGTGCCTTCGCGGTCGGATCGACAGCAGGGAGGGCGAGATCTTTCTGGGTGGCTTGAGCGATCACGCTCGCGAACTCGTCCGTTGCCGCCGAGTTGTGTTTTTGGGGCAAGGCACGGCGTTGCACGCGGGAATGCTTGGTGAGTACCTGGTGGAAGATCTCGCGAAGGTGCCCTCGGAGACGGACTTTGCCAGCGAGTTCAGGTATCGCAACCCGATCATTGAAGAGGGCACCGTTGTGGTGGCCGTCAGCCAGTCCGGAGAGACCGCCGACACGCTTGCGGGCCTGCGAGAAGCGCGCGAGCGGGGGGCGCTCACCCTCGGTCTGATCAATGTCGTCGGGTCTTCCATCCCCAGCATGACCGACGCGGGCGTGTACCTGCGGGTCGGTCCCGAGGTGGGTGTGGCGTCGACCAAGGCGTTCCTAGGCCAGGTGACTGCAGCGACGATGTTTGCGCTGTTCCTGGGCCGCAGGAGATTCCTCTCCAACTCGCAGGCGATCAAGCTCACTGCGGCGCTCGAGTCCATGCCTGAGAAAGTTGAACAGGCGTGCGGGCTGGGCGATGAGGCGAGGCGGGTCGCGGAGCGATACGTGCATCGCGAGAACTGGCTTTTCCTGGGCCGTGGTTTCAACTACCCGGTCGCGCTCGAAGGCGCGCTCAAGCTCAAGGAAATTTCCTACATCCACGCAGAGGGCATGCCAGCTGCCGAAATGAAACACGGACCGATCGCGCTGATCGAAGAGGGCATGCCGGCGGTGTTCATCGCCACACGCAACAGCCAGTACCGCAAGGTGCTCTCGAACATTGAAGAGGTCAAGAGCCGCGGGGCGCACGTGATTGCGGTGGCGACCGAGGGTGACGATGAGATTACGTCGATTGCCGACGATGTCTTCTTCGTGCCCGACGCGCCCGAGCAACTTCAGCCGTTGTTGACGATCGTGCCGCTGCAATTGCTGGCCTATCACGCGGCGCTGCTCCGCGGCCACGATGTGGACAAGCCCCGGAATCTCGCCAAGAGCGTGACGGTGGAGTGACGGCGGCGGCGCACTGGCGAATCGGCCCCGACCGCGTGCTCGACCTGAGCGATCCGCAGGTCATGGGCATCCTCAACGTGACGCCCGATTCGTTCAGCGACGGTGGGATGCACGTGGATGCGGCCAGCGCCGCCGATCACGCCTGCAGGATGGTGGATGCGGGGGCCTCAATCATCGATGTCGGAGGGGAGTCCACGAGGCCCGGCGCGTCCCGTGTGGGCGCTGCCCAGCAGATTGACCGAGTGATGCCGGTCATCGACGCGATACGAAGGCGATGTGATGTTGCGTTGAGCGTGGACACGACTCGCGTCGCTGTCGCAGCTGCGGCGCTCGATGCCGGCGCCGACATCATCAACGACGTGTCCGCAGGGCTTGAGGATGAAGCAATGTTGGGTGGCGCCGCGGCTCGGCAGTGTGGTCTGGTGCTTATGCACCGACGACAGCCACCGGACGAGGACTGCTGGAGCGACGCGTATGAGCGCGATCCCGACTATGGAGGGGACGTCGTGTCGGCAGTCCGAAGTTGGTTGACGGCCCGTGCTGGGGCAGCAGAGGAGGCGGGCGTCGCGCCAGACGCGATTTGCCTGGACCCCGGCCTGGGGTTCGGCAAGAGCGTGGCCCAGAACTGGCAGCTGATCGTGGGCACAGATTCGCTGCTGGAGGCTGGATACCCGGTCTTGGCTGCGGCCAGCCGGAAGTCCTTCATCGGTGCCGTCGCGGGTCTTGATGTGCCCGCAGACCGCGATGGAGCCTCAGCTGCGGTGTCTGCGTTCCAACTGGCTGCAGGCATTCGGCTGCTCCGCGTCCATGACGTGGCAAGGACCGTCATGGTTGCTGGGCACGTGTGCAGCAGGTAATGGACTGGTACGCACATCAGAATGGAAGGCCGCCCGTGCCACCGAACGGTACGGTACCGCCGTCGAAGACGTACCCCTCGCAGGCGCCCCAGTCTGCCAACAGGGTGGTGAGATCGCCGAGCCCGATCTGGAGGTCTCCATCAGCGTCCTGAACGGCGCTTGCCATTCCCCAGTCTTCCAGCATCCAGAGAAGTTCACTGATACCCACACGGCCGTCGAACTGCAGGTCCTGGTCGCACCCATGGCACGTCAGGGTTGGACCCATCCAGGACTGTGAGACTTCCACGCGGTCGTCTCCCGAGCGAATGAAGGTTCTACCCTCTTCGTCGGTCGTCGTCGCCGCACTGGTGTTTCCGCAGAAGCGGGAGTGGGTTGCGGTGTGTATGGAGGCGGTGGAGCGGATGTCCCACCCATCATGTGTGGATTGGTTGCCTTCAAAGAGGCAGCGGTCAATCCGGATATTGACTGCGGCAATGGCGCCGGCGGAGTCAGCGGTGTTGTTGGTAAAGGCGCATCCATCAATGTAGATTGGGAAGCCGCCGGGAGCAGCGTGGTATATGGCGCCACCACTGCCCGCGAGGGCGTTCTCGGCCTGATTCCCGTCGAATCGACACTGTGAGACGGTGTGC
>CAZSSV010000124.1:0-7058 GCA_964609425.1 uncultured Isosphaeraceae bacterium
GCTGAAGATTCTCGAAGTGCACGCGACGGACATCACCTTGGCACCCGAGGTCGATCTTCGCCGCGTCGCCCGAGGCACGCCGATGTTCTCGGGCGCCGAACTTGCCGCACTCATCAATGAGTCCGCAATCATCGCGACCCTCGAGAACAAAGATGCCGTCGATCAACTCGATCTCGAGGAGGCCCGCGACAAGATCAAGTTCGGTCGCGCCCGGCACAGCAGAAAGATCGAAGAGCGCGAGCGCATCGCGACCGCGTACCACGAAGCCGGCCATACCATGGTTCAGGCAATGCTCGAAGACGCCGACCCGGTCCACAAGGTGACCATCATTCCCCGAGGTCAGGCCATGGGCGCCACGTTCAGCCTGCCCGAGAAGGACCGCTATGGCTATGGGCGCAAATACATCGAGGCAACCCTTCGCGTTTTGTGCGCCGGCCGCATCGCCGAGCAGCGGATGACCGACGACGTCTCGTCCGGGGCCGCCATGGATATCCAAATGGCAACCGCGTACGCCCGACACATGATTCTCGATTGGGGCATGTCGTCGCGACTGGGCTTCGTCCGGTATGCGCCCGACGACGGGGGCGAGTCGCTCGTCATCGACAAGGACTACTCACCAGAGACTGCCCGAATCATCGACGAGGAAGTCAAGGCCATCATCGACGCCGCCTATGTCGATGCCGAGCGACTCATCGAACAGCACTGGGACACCGTGGCGGCCATCGCTGAGGCCCTGCTCAGGTATGAGACACTCCAGAGCACCGAAGTCGCCACCCTGATGGAGGGTGGCACGATCGATCGCCCAACCGTGGCCGACCTTCTCGACGCCGAAACAGCACCGCCACCAAGCCCTGGCCCGCCCCCTGCCGCCGACCGGGCCGATCCAGAGGATGAGGGCGACGGCCTGATGCCCGCACCGGCCTGAGCGACAGGAGCCCCGCGTGGAGGCCGCCTCCCGTCAAATCGCCGCGATCGACCTGGGGTCGAACTCGTTCCACATGGTGGTCGCCCGCGCGGACGATCGCCGCATTCAACTCATCGACCGCATTCGTGAACGGGTGGCGATTGCTGCGGGGCTCGACTCTGACGGCGTACTCGATGGCGAAGCGGCCGCACGTGGTCTCCAGTGCCTGCGACGTTTCGCCGAACGCGTTACGGATATTCAACCAGACTGCATTCGGGTCGTCGGGACGAACACGTTTCGGAAAGTCCGGGACGGAGGCGGGTTTCTCGCCTCATGTCTTGACGCCATAGGGCACCCCATCGAGATTCTGGGCGGGGCAGAAGAAGCGAGGCTTGTCTTTCTCGGCGTTCGCTACGACGTCGGTGAGACCGACCTCCCACTTCTGGCCATCGACATCGGTGGAGGCAGCACAGAGTTGGCCATGGGCACTACCAACACGCCGTCCATTTCGGAGAGCGTGCAGGTGGGTTGCGTCGCCCTGAGCGGGCGGTTCTTTGCCAATGGAAAGCTCACGCGATCTCGGCTGAAAGATGCGACGATCGCAGCGGGAATCGAACTCGAACCGGTCGCGCACCTGTTTGCCGGAGCGGGTGCCGATGTCGTCGCATCGTCGGGCACCGCCCTGGCCATCGAGCAGATCGCCCAGGCATGTGGGTGGCGAGATGCGGGGATCGACCGCGACGTCCTCGACCACCTCTGGAAGGCCCTGGTGGATGCTGAGCACATCGACGCAGTCGACCTTCCAGGTCTCTCCGACGGGCGCCGCCAGGTCATTGCGGGAGGCCTGGCCGCCATGCTCGCCGTTTTCGATGCCCTCGGCATTGATCATCTTCGCACCAGCAGGTACGCGCTTCGTGAAGGCGTGCTTGTGGACATGGTCGGACGGTTCGCCGGCAACGATCTGCGGGACGCAAGCGTTTCGGCGCTGGCTGGCAGATCGGGGGTCGATGCAGCCCAGGCGCGCCGTGTGACTGAGACCGCGCAGGCACTGTGCGCCGCCGTTGATGCGAATTGGGAGATCGGCGAGAATGGAGTCCGCCTGCTGGCCTGGGCCGCCGCCCTGCATGAGGTCGGCCTCTCCATCAGTCACACCGACTATCACCGCCACGGCGCATACATCGTCGCCAACACCGACATGCCGGGCTTTTCTCGAACAACACAGGAGACGCTCGCCGGCGTTGTCCGACTGCACCGCAAACGCATCTCGTGGAACCGGATTGCAGAGGGGGCAGATGCGGCGCGGAGGCTGGTCCGCGACCTGTCGCTGCTGCTGAGGGTCACCGTTCACCTGCACCGAAGCAGAACCTCCGGGACCATTGCAAACCTCGGCATCACCGGCACACCATCCGGGCTCGAATTGACACTCTCGGGCGATCAGGCCTCCCGACACCCGCTCACCGTGGCTGATCTCACCGCCGAGCGCGACCACTGGCAACGCATGGGCCGCCGACTCGACGTGCGAATCCTCGCGTGTTGAGGGTCCGCGGGCTCAGCAGTTCGTGCCGTAGATGTCCAGCAGGCCAAGAAGGTCATTGACTCCGATGGTGCCGTCGCCGTCAATGTCCTCCGGACATCCGGTACACGTATCACCGTACTTCGCGAGCAGGGCGAGCAAATCATTCACGCCGACAGTGCCGTCACCGTCGATGTCGCCATCGCACGTGCACGACACGTCTTCGCACACGATGTCCCATCCGAGCCATTCGCCCTGGCCCGCACAGGACTCCTGAACCATGTACTCGCACACAGTGCCGCCCGACCCATCGGGAATACAGCACGCGCCCAAGGCTAGGCAGTCGGCTTCCGCGCACGACATGCCTTCATACCAAGAGTCGCCAAGAGACAGGCAGTCCACCTCCGTCATGTCCTCCCAACACAGCACGTTGAGCTCGCAGCACGCGCCGGTCGGAGCGACTCCTGTCACGCCGATCGTTCCTGTCATGCCGAAAGAACAGTGGGGCGCGCAGTAGTACTCGATTGTTCCGGTCGGCTCGTCCTCAGGAACAACGTACAACGGCATTTGGTGCAGGTTGTCGAAGAGTTCGTCGAACCGTCCGTCCGCGACACAGTTTGACCCGGACGTGACCGTGTGCGACCCGCCGTCGTGAATCCAGATGACGACATCACCCGCATCCACTGTGATGTCCGAAGGCTCAAATGCGAACCCGTTGGATGACACAAAGTGGGCGGTCCCGACATCCACCAGGAGCCCGCCGTACTGGTTTCCCGCGACACAATGGTTTCCGACGCTGCAGTAGTACGGAATCACCTGCCCGCCGTAGCCGGCCGGGATGGTCCACTCGAACGTGGGACTTCCAGATGTGATGGGCGCATAAAAGAGGCCTGTGTCGTCGCCGCAGAATGCGCCACTGGTCACGTCATGATTGCCCCCGTCCCAGATCCAGCGGATCGTGTCGCCGACTTCGACGTGCGGGAACTGTGGCTCGAGGTAGTACGTGCCCACCTGCACTTCCACCACAGCGGCCGACGCGGCCGACGCGGCGCCCAGCACCAGGACACTTCCGACGAATCTTGCATTCATAACGGTGGGCACTCCAATTCCTACTTGAAAACCACAATACACCCGAAGGCGGTGAATCCCATGGAGTAATCGCTATTCATCGAAGAGTCGTTTGCGTCGCAGCAGGTGGTGGTAGGACTGCGCAAACCGATGGGCTTCGTCGCGAACGGCCTGGCAGAGCCGCAAGCCCGGATTATGCCGGCCGAGTCGAATCGGGACCGACTGATCCTGAATCCAGATGAGTTCCTCACGCTTGGCCAGTGAGATCACGATCGGGGGTTGCTCTGGGAACGTCGCCAGCACCTCCAACGCCGCTCCCAACTGGGCCTGTCCACCGTCGATCAGGATGACGTCGGGGAACCGTTCCAAGCCGTGTCCCGCATCGGCGTACCGTCTGGTGACGACCTCCCTCATGGATGCATAGTCGTCATTCCCCGCGGTCGTGATGCGATACCTCCGGTACTGCTCCTTGAATGGGCGCCCATCGAGGAAGCACACCTTTGAGCCAACGGTCTCCCCGCCGGCAAGGTGGGCGATGTCGATCGCTTCAATGCATCGAACCGCGGCATCGAGATCGAGTGTTCGTTGCAAGCTTCGCAGCGATGCAGACGGGTCGGTGGCAAACACGGTTACTTCAGGCTGCCACGCCTTGGCCTCGGCCTGCGTCGCAGCGCGATCGCCCAATCGCTCGATCGCTCGGAGTTGATCGCGCAGTACAGCTGCCTGCTCATAGCGGCACGCCTCAGCCGCGTCCTTCATCTGCGCCTTCAAATCACGGATCATGGACGTTCGCTTGGAGCCGATGAACCGAAGCATGCGGTCGATGTCGGCTGCATAGTCTTCCCGCGACACGCGGTCCGCGCATGGGGCCGTACACTGACCAATGGCGTGCAGGAGGCACGGGCGAAAGCGGCGATTGGCAGGATCGCCCTCCTTGATGTCCATGTAGCATGTGCGAAAGCGGAAGATGCGTTGCATGACGTCGACGGCTTCTCGAATGTCCCGCCCCGACGTAAACGGTCCAAAGATGCGAGCACCGCCATACCGAGCGTCTGCCGGGTCGCGGGTGATGTGAACGCCTGGAAAGTCGTCCCGTACCGTCACCGCCAGATAGGGATATGACTTTCCGTCCGTCAGCACCACATTGAACTTCGGCCTCAAGTCCTTGATGAGCCTGGCCTCTGCCAGCAGTGCTTCCCACTCCGCTGCGGTTTCGATGACTTCAAATGCCTCGATGACATTGAGCATGGGCTGCTTGCGAGGCCCGAGATCGGCAGACGGCAGGAAGTAGCTGGAGACTCTAGCGCGGAGCGACGATGCCTTGCCCACGTAGATCACGACCTCTGCTGCGTCCTTGAGCAGGTAGACCCCAGGCACGTCCGGGAGGGTTCTGGCCTTCTCAAGCAGCCGGCCGCGGCGGTCCTCAGGTGCAGGCGTGGCTCCCATTCCGCAGATCCTAGGTGTTGCCGCCGCGTCGAAACGGCGTTCTCAGCCCCCCAAGCGCAGAATTGCGATTCCACGCAAAGTTTGACGACCCCGCGTGCAGACCGATCCGATACAGTGTCGGATCGTCAAAGAAACACCCTATTTCAGGGCTCACCCCCTCAGGAGTACAGATCAATGAAGACCCTCGCTTTGACCGCCGCCTTGGGCGCTGCCGTTCTCTTCGGTGGATGCAATCAGAAGGCCTCTACCGCCAGCCCCGGCGCCATCGATACCCCTGCCTGCTGCGCCAGCAAAGACAAGGCCGGCTGTGACAAGGCGAAAGCCGATTGTGGCAAGGCCAAGGCCGGCTGTGACAAGGCCAAGGCTGCTGGCTGTCCCAAGGCCGCCGCTGCCGCCAAGGCCGCCGGCACCTCCCCGTGCTGCGCCAGCAAGAAGAAGTGATCGACCCGATCACCGCGATCTGATTTCAACGACACCCGAATCCTGTGTGGTTCGGGCGTCGTCGCGCGCGGAGAACCACGTACCATGCCCCACATGGCTGACCTCCTGCTCACCGGCGGCCGGATCATCGACCCGGCAAGCGGTCTGGACCAGACCGGAGACGTGCTGATCCGCGGCGGAGTTGTGGCCGAGATCAGCAACGCTCCGATTGAAGCGCAGGCACCCACCCTCGACTGCGAAGGCTGCATCGTGTCCCCCGGCCTGCTCGATATTCATGTGCACTTTCGCGATCCCGATCAGACCAGAGTCCACGAAGAAACCATCGCCACCGGAAGCGCGGCAGCCGTCGCCGGCGGGTTCACATCGGTGTGCTGCATGCCCAATACCAGGCCAGCCATTGACTCCGCTGAGACCATCGCTGCCATCCATCAACGCGCGGCGGCGGCCAACCTCGCCCGCATCTTTCCAGTTGCCTGCGCCACCATGGGCAGAGCGGGCGATGCCGTAGCCCCCATCCTCGAACTCGTCGAGTCTGGCGCGGTCGCCATCTCCGACGATGGAGACGGCATCGCCGACAGCGGTGTGATGCGGCACATCCTCTCGGCAGTCGCTGCCGCAGACTCGGTTTTCATGCAGCACTGTCAGGATCCAACCCTGACCCGGGGGGCTGCGATGAACGCGGGACCGCTCGCAACCCGATTGGGTCTGGGCGGCTGGCCCCGCGAAGCCGAGGAACTCATGCTTCGACGCGACCTCATTCTGAATCGCTCGGTCGGCGCCCGCTACCACGCTCAGCATGTGAGTGTCGCCGAAAGTGTGACCGCCCTTCGTGAGGCCCGCAGCAAGGGCCAACAGGCGACGGGCGAAGCATCGCCCCACCACCTCCTGCTCACGGAATCTGCCTGCGAAGGCTGGAACACGATGGCCAAGGTGAACCCTCCACTTCGCACCGCCGCCGATGTCGATGCGATCAAGCAGGGCATCGCCGAAGGCACGATCAGCGTGCTCGCCACCGATCATGCCCCGCACCCGGCCCACACCAAAGTCACCGACTTTGCCTCGGCGGCCTTTGGAATGGTCGGCCTCGAGTGCGCCCTGCCCCTCTACCGGGAGGCCTTGATTGACGATGGCGTCACCGACTGGCCGGGCCTGCTCGGAATGATGACCTGCGAACCCGCCTCGGTGACGGGGCTTCATCACCTGGGATTGGGACGAATCGAAGTGGCCGGACCGGCCGACATCACCGTGATCGACCCGGACGCGCCATGGACCATCGACGCCGCCCACTTCCGGTCCATGGGGCGAAACTGCCCATTCCAGGGACGGTCGGTCCGCGGCATGGCTGTCGCAACCATCGTGGCGGGCCAGATTCGGCATCAATCCGAAGGCGACCGGGCCGATTCAGCCATTGAAGACGAGCCGCTGGTTCGGTAGACTGACCGGTCTTCGCTCGTCGCCGTGTGGCTTCGGGCATTCGGTCGGGCCGTCCCGTGCGGGGACTTCACCGACATCCTTGACCCAGCCGGTTTCGGCCGGCCCCCCCAAGCGTCCCTCGGACGACCGGTTTCACGCTCGTGGAGCCCCGCACGCCGGCTCGTCGGTGACGCTGAGAGAGAGCGCGATCCATGTCGGATAATCTCGTTCAGGACCTGCTCGAGGCAGGCATTCACTTTGGCCAGCGACGCA
>CAZSSV010000125.1:0-7036 GCA_964609425.1 uncultured Isosphaeraceae bacterium
ACCAGCACCGAAACGTGCTCACCCGTGACGAGCGTGTTGCGCGGCTGATGGACGAAGGCGACTTCGATCCCGACGCAGATTCCCCCATCGGAATGCGGAAGGTCGGCAATCGGGCCATGGTCACCAAGAAGCCCAAGAAGGCCGCCGCAGAAGAAGGTGAAGCTGTCGAGGGCGGCGCCGAGACTGCGGCCCCCGCAGAGTGAGTGGGTGCCGGGCTCTGAGCCGAGCCCACCCGGTATCACGCTTCGGCGTGGAGGTATGACAGCATGATCGATCCAGATCGACTGCTCAGTCAGCGGGCTCGAGATGTGGACGTATCGGGCATTCGGCGGGCGTTTCAACTCGGCGCGTCGCTGCCCGACCCCATCAACCTCTCGATCGGCCAGCCGGACTTCCCGGTGCCGGAGCCGTTGAAGCGGGCGGCGATCGAAGCGATCGAGAACGACCGAAATGGGTACACCCTCACGGGAGGTGCCGGCGAGCTCCGCGGGGCCATCGCTCAGCATCTTGGCTCGGATGTCGGGTGGGACACCAACGCCGACGGGATCGACCTGCTCGTCACCAGCGGCACCAGCGGCGGCCTGCTGCTTGCCTTCATGGCACTGTGCGAGCCGGGCACTGAGGCCATCATTCCCGACCCGTGGTTTGTTGTGTACCCGGCCATCGGTTCCATGACGGGCGCGACGATTGTTCCTTGTGACACCTACGATGACTTTCGCATGACGGCCGACCGCGTCGAGCCGCTCATCACCGACCGAACCCGCATCGTTCTGGTCAACTCGCCGGGCAACCCAACGGGCGTCGTATTGACCGACGCAGAGATGCGCGAACTGGCCGAACTGTGCGCCGATCGTGGTGTCATGCTCGTTTCAGACGAGATCTACGATCTCTTCACATACAGCGACGGCCGTTCAGGCGATGGCGCGTGCGGCAGCCCTGCGAGGCACACACGCGACATGCTGCTCATCCGCGGCTTCGGGAAGACGTACGGGTGCACGGGCTGGCGACTCGGCTGGGCGGCCGGGCCTTCCTGGCTGATTGCTCAAATGGCGAAGTTTCAGCAGTACTCCTTCGTGTGCGCGCCGTCGATGGCGCAGGCCGCGATGGTGCACGCGTTCGAGATCGACATGTCGCCGATGATCGAGGTGTTTCAACGAAGGCGGAACCTGGTCCGCGACCTGCTTGGAGACGTGGCGACGGTGTCAGATTGCCGAGGGGCCTTCTACGCATTCATCAAGATCCCCGAACACCTGGGGATGTCTGGGACCGAATTCTCGGAGCGTGCGATCGAAGAGAATGTCGTGACGATTCCGGGCGCCGTCTTCAGCAGCCGCGATACCCACATCCGGATCAGCTTCGCGTGCGAGGAGGAGAAGTTGACCCGCGGTCTGACCATCCTCCGGTCGCTCATGGCCAGATAGGGCCGCCCTGTCCTTCCGCCGCGAAAAGATACCCCCGTCCCGACACAAGGCCGAAACGGGGGGGAGGGGAGAAAGACGGATTGATGACACGGGTGAAGCCGTGGCTTGGTTCGGCCTTTCCACGCGACATGGATGAACTTTCTGCGTGCGGCCAGGTTGTTGACCGAGGCGCCGCGGTCTGCCGTGCGAGGGCGCGAGCGTCGTTGTCGCCTGTCCCGAAAGGAGATAGACCCCTCTTGGGAGCCGATCAGAGCGCGTGAGGCGTGGGGGCCGCCGCGGCCGTCAAGGCCGTGACCCAGGCGGCCATGGCGGTGTCCGGGCGGCAGGCGTTTCGGGCGGTCCGGGCGCCCGCGTGGCTGATCCGCTGCCGCGTCGCGGGGTCTGCCAGGAGGCCCGACATGGCCTCACACCACGGCCCGGATTCGGGCTGGGACACCAGGATGGCGGTTTCGTTGGCGATCAGCAGGTCGTCCTGCACGTGGCTGTCCGCCACCAGCGCAGCGCCGCCGCACATGGCCATCGGGAGCACGCTTCTGGCCGGTCCCTCCGGGTCGGGTGCGGCCACGATGGTGGCGGCACCCACCAGAGGGGCCAGCATGCCAACGCGATCGAGCACCGTCACGCGGTCCAGAATGTGAAGCCTGTCCGCCTCCTTCCAGAGACGCGGGGCGCGTGGTCCGCGAAGTTCCAGAAAGGCCTCGAGGTCGGGGCGCGACTTCAGAACTTCCGATACCGCTTCGATCATCGGTGGCCCGGTCTTCCTGGACGCTCCCGGATCCAGCATCACCAGTGATGGCCGGGTGTCCGGCAGGCGAGCTGTGGTGCCAAACTGAACGGGCGGCCGCGCCGTGATGACGGTTCCGTGCTTCAGCGAAGACCGCATGGCGCCGGCGAGCGCATCGGTCCTGGTGATCCAGGTGTCAATGTATGGAAGGCGGCGCGCCGCGACGACCTGATCTGCGCGCCACACGTCGCACGCGATCGGAACCTCCAGCCGGGCCGCAAGCTCTCGGGCCGTTCGAGCCGCCTCGTCGCCGCTGTAGAACAGCGCGTCGATGGGCGACCTGGACAGCGTCTGCGCGGCGGCATCCAGCTCCGAGCGGCGACGTCCCCACCGCAGCGGCATGGGGGCGGATACCCAGTCGGTGCCCTCGAGGAGCGGCGATGGTGGGGGTGTGGTGCTGGCGGCGACATGCGTCTGGCGAATGCCGGCGTCTGCGAGCCCCTGTGCGATGGCGGCGAACACCGGTCGCTCGTCCAGCAGTCGGGCGGGGGCGATGAGCAGTCCGATGTGCATCAGACTCGCCCTCGCCATGCAGGGACGGAACCTGCGGATGCCTTGCGGAGGCGGGCGGCCATGTCCGCTGGAGGGGGGACAGGCCTTCGGCGGTCCAGATCGACATGGACCCAGAGCGTCGAGGCGGTCGAAACGATGTCCGGCTCGGCGTCGCCTTCCCGCCAGACGATCGTATCCCGCCACGACTTCACCCGCCGGAGGTTGCGAACCCACGTGGCCACATACAACTGCTCGCCGGCATGCGCTTCCCGTCGATAGTCAACCTCGTGCCTGGCCACGAACCACATGGCACCGGAGGCCACCAGTTGCTCGCTGGTCCATCCGAGCGCCGCCAGATGTGCCTGCCCGACGTGGTCGAGCCAGCGGATGTACTCGACGTTGGAGACGTGCGCGACGGCATTGCTGGAAGTCGCCGTGCCGGGCACGATTCGCCCGGCCCAGACGTCTCTGGGTGGGAGTTGCGGCGGGCACACAGGCGGCACCTGGATTGGCTCGATCAGCGATTCGATCATGCGTGTCGCTCCATGCGGCAAGGATCGATGCGATACAGCCACTCCCACGAATAGAGCCCGGTCCGGTGTCCGTCATTGAATTCGATACGGACGGCGTAGGTTCCCACACGCTCGATGCCCACGGCGGTGAGTTCATCCATGGTGACGGCTTGCTGAGGAAGCACGGCCAGGGGATTGCTGTCCAGGTCTGCTCGGGCGGCCCGAGCTTCTGCCGAGGGGGACCATCGCCTGAGATGGGCAACCGGGTACTGCGATGTTGTGCCGTCGGCCCAGACCACCTCCAGACCCTCGGTGCGGTCGAGATGGAGATGCCGTGGCGGGTCCATGCCGTGAGGGTACCCGCTGTGCGACCGGTATCATGTTCACGCCCGTGGAACACCTGATGCACCGCACCCAAGACCAACTCGTGTGTGGCCCGGCCCAGCGACTCGCCGAAGCGATGAATCGAACCGGCTCGGCTGCGTGCGTCGGTCTCGATCCGGTGATCGATCGGCTGCCACCGGGCGAACCAGTCGACACCATCCGCACGTTTTCGCTGGGTGTCATCGACGCCGTCGCTGAGCGTGTGGCGTGCATCAAAATTCAGTCTGCGTGCTTTGAGCGACATGGCCCGGCCGGGCTCGCACTGATCGACGAGCTCCTCGCCGCCGCCGCTGACCGGGCGATTCCTGTGATTCTCGACGCCAAGCGAGGGGACATTGGTATCAGCGCGTCGCACTATGCGGCGGCCGCGTTCGAGCGTCCGGGCCCTGCACCAGACTGGTTGACCGTCAACGGATGGCTCGGCGGCGAGACCATTCAGCCGTACCTGGAGCATGGCGGCGTGTTCGTACTGGTTCGGACGTCCAATCCCGGTTCTGCCGAAGTGCAGCACCTGACGCTCGCGGACGGCCGAACCACCTCCGAGGCGATGGCCGATCTGGTGGCCACGCTTGCCGCTGGCCGCCCGTCCTGGCACGGTTGGACCGATGTGGGCGCGGTGGTTGGCGCGACGCACCCCGAGGAAGCCGAATCGCTGCGCGCCCGAATGCCAGGTGTGATTCTGCTGGTCCCCGGCATCGGCGCTCAGGGCGGCACCGTGGACCAGTGCAAGCCGCTGTTTGGCTCGGACGGACATGGCGCCCTGCTGACGGCCAGTCGATCGGTCATTTATGCCGAGCCAAAGTCAGGGGAGACGTGGGCGCAGGCGGTGGCCCGCGCGGCATCCGAACTTGCCGAAGCGAGCGGCAACGCGGCGGGTCTTCGGTGAGGGCCTTCAAGCCGACGTGGATTGGGTGGAAGGAATGCGTCGTTGTAGGCCTGTTCATCATGGTCCTGCTGCTACCGCTGGTGTTTCAGGGAAGCAGGCCCGCAGGCAGCGGGGCTGCGCGGCAACTCGTCATCGTGACGCCACACAATGAACAGATTCGGGCTGAGTTTGAAGGTGCGTTCGAGGCATGGCACGCCGAAAAGTTCGACGAGCCGGTCGATCTGGTCTGGAGCGTGCCGGGTGGAACCAGCGAGATTCGTCGCATGCTCAAGGCGCAGTGGTCGGCCGCGCTGAAGCAGGGACGTCAACCCGGCGGCGATGCCGATCTGGTTTTCGGTGGTGGCTCCTACGAACATGACAAACTCAAGCAAGGCGCGTCCGCGAGACTGCCAGGGATGTCTGACGCAGCGGCGACCGCCTGGCTGGAAGGCATCGGCGTCGTGGACGCGGAGGCTGCCAAGCGGACGGGCACCGCCGCCAGCGGTGTCGTGCGGGCGGGCGTCGTTCGTACGGGTGGGCAGGACTCCCATCCCGTGTGGCGGATCGACGCGACGGCGTCCATCAGCGATGTGCCCCCGATTGCCGTTCATGAACTCCCCGCCGTCTATGGTCGCGACGCGGTCGCCGGGACCCCGCTCTGGGATGCAGATGGTCACTGGTATGGCACGGCGATGTCGAGTTTCGGGCTCGTCGCCAATGCAGACGAATTGAAGGCTCGCGGGCTGCCCGTTCCCGACCAGTGGGCCGACCTTGCCCACCCCCGGCTCGAGTCGAGTGTCTCGATGGTCAATCCGGCCCAGTCTGGTTCGGTGACGACGGCCTTTGAGACCATTCTCAAACGGCTCGGATGGGAACAAGGCTGGAGAGTTCTGCGCCGAGCCGCGGCCAACGCGAGGACGTTCTCTGCCTCGTCACTGCGCGGACCGACGGATGTGGCGGCCGGAGACGCTGCCATGGGTGTGAGCATTGACTTCTTCGGTCGGTACCAGCAGCAGGCGCTCGCGGACCATGGCGCGGTCGGGCGGCTGGTGTACGTGGATCCACCCGGCCAGACCACGCTGGATCCAGACCCAATCTCCATGCTCGCCAATCCACCAGACCCGGAGCTGGCTGCGAGGTTCATCGAGTTCACGCTCTCGGAAGAGGGCCAGGCGCTCTGGCAGTTTGAACCGGGCAGTGGAACGCTTGGTCCCAAGGTGTATGCGCTTCGCAGGCTGCCCGTGCGGGCATCGCTCTACGAGAATCACTTCGATCGGTTCATGGATCAGGTTGATCCATTCGCCAATGCCGCGGCCCCTGAATTCACCGATCGCAACATGCGGTCCTTCATCGCACCACTGATGCAGGCCATGGCCATGGATGAACGGAACCGCCTGCGGCAGGCGTGGCGCGCGATCATCACCCATCCGTCCTATCCGACCGATGCCGACGGCATCGTGACGGCGGCCACGGTCGGTGATCCATCCCTCGCCGCGATGCTCGAGGCATTTGACGCGATGCCGGTGGTGGAGCGGCCCGATGGCGAGACGTTGACGCTTGACACGCCCGAGGGGCGGGCTGCCATCAAGGCTGGATGGTTGAAGGGCGGCTGGGAGGGCGAGGGGTACTGGGACGGCGAGACACAGCCTGCGACGGCCTACCGCCGAGCTGCCAGCCGGTTTTTCCGGGAGCGGTTTGACGAAGTGATCAACGGGCCTGCGTCGCAGTGAGGTCGGCGACGCTGTCCATTGGCGACGAACTGCTGACAGGCTCCATCGTCGATGCCAATGCTGCGTGGATTGGACGTGCCTTGGCGGAACTCGGGTGTGAGCCCGTGGCGGGGAGAACGGTCGGTGATGATCGCGCCGCGATCGCTGAGGCTGCCTCACAACTCGCCGTCGACGTGGACGTGCTGGTGTGTACCGGTGGGCTTGGTCCGACGGCCGACGATGTGACGCGCTGGGCAGTCGCGGACTTGACCGACCACGGCCTTCTGATCGAGGACACGGACGCGATCGACGCCGTGCGGCGGTGGTGCGCCGAACAGGGACTTCCGGCGACAGAGGCACGAGCCCTTGTCGCCATGCGGCCTCCGTCGGCGCGGTTTCTCTCAAACGACTGCGGGACGGCACCAGGGCTGTGCGCGGCCCACCGTGGCGCGCAGACGTGGTGGCTCCCAGGACCTCCGCAAGAAATGTGTTCCATGTTTGATCGCCACGTTGCGCCGGCCTTGCGTGCTGAGACGGGTCGTGTCCCCGCAGTTGAAGTTCTTGCAGCAGGCCTGACCGAAGTGCAGGCGGCCGAGCACCTGGGCGAGTTGCTGGACCAATCGCGGTCCCCGCGTCTGGGAATCAGGGTGGGCAGCGGTTTGGTCCGGGTGGCGATTCGACCGACGAGCGACATGACCAGTGGCGAAGCGGTGTTCACCACTGCCGCCGCCGTCCGGGCGGCGCTCCAGCCGTGGGCGCTGCCGGCCGGGACCGCAGATCTTCCGGCGGCGGTCGCGGTCGCGGTGGGGGACGCCACCATCGCAACGGCGGAGTCCTGCACCGCTGGCGGTTTGGCCGCGGCGCTCACG
>CAZSSV010000126.1:0-7008 GCA_964609425.1 uncultured Isosphaeraceae bacterium
GTGGGGATCCAGAACGCCCCGCCTGGCGGCCGCTCCCATTGGCTGTCATGGCCTGTGCGGCGAGGTGTGGCCGTCAGGCCCGGCATCCACGTACTTCGCATGATGTTGGGCTGGTGGCCATGTTCGATGTAGACCCAGGCTCGCAGGTCCAGTGGCCCCTCAAACACGGTGAGGTCGGCCATCTCTTGAGTGCCGAGGAAGTCGGCTGGCTGGACACGGGTCCGTCCGGTATGGGCCAGGGCGACCTCTCTGGCGGGTCGAAACTCGATGCGGACGCGTGTACGGGTCTTCGAGAGCGTATTTTCGACGATCGTGGGCATGTCTTCGGTGTTGAGATGCCACGGCTCCAGGAGCGAGCCGGCCTGCACGGGCCCCGATTCGATGACGCCGCTCCGGCGATCCATCAGCTCCGGCTCCCACCCGCCTGCCCTGACCAACTCCACCGCGGTGGAAAAGACCGCTTCGTACTGGTCGGGCTGGACCGTGACGACCTCCGGGCCCCGATGGGCCGTGCAGCCACTTGCAAACCCGATGAATCCGAGGATCGTGATGGAGCGAATGATCATCCGGCCCGAGTCTATCTCTTGATGAGCAGATTCGTAGGTCCGGTATTGACGGCAGGTCCATCCCGAGTACGTTTGAGGACGCTGTGGTGGGGTGTGGCTGCGGCCGCTGGACGATGAAGAGGGAGCGATTGCAGGTGTCAGAGCAGTTTCAATGGGCCCGCGGCCCGGCCCGATGGGCAGCGATGGTCGGGGCTGTGGCGGCGGTGGCAGGCTCGGCGGCGGCCGAACAGGTGCAGGTGCCCACAACCGCCGCCGATTTTTATCAGCCTGGCACCCAGCCTGAGCCTGAGGGTCTGCAGGTCTTCACCGAGTCATGGAACTGCCTCAGTTGTCACAACTTTGAGGACGACGACAATCCCGACGAGATCACGTCGCCGCACATCAACTGGGCCGGTTCGATGATGGCCCAGTCCGCGCGTGACCCGGTGTGGCAGGCTGCGGTGGTCATCGCAAACCAGGATGCGGCGGGGGCTGGCGAGTATTGCATTCGGTGCCATGCACCCAAGGGATGGGTGGAAGGGCGAAGTGCCGGCGGCAGTTTGGACGCGCTCTGGGACCCGGACGACTTTGACGGCATCACGTGCAGTTTTTGCCACCGCATGGTGGACCCCATCGCCTCGATTGAGAATCCGGCGCAGGATGCGGACATTCTTCAGTCGCTCATCGATGCGGGCACCTATCCGGACCCGGCCTTCCCCGGAAACGGCCGGTTCATTCTCGACCCGATCGACGACCGCCGTGGACCGCTCGATGACGTTGGCATCAACATGCACGGCGCTTCGCAGATCTGGTACTCACCGCACCATATGGAGGCGAGCACGTGCGCGCCCTGCCATGACCTAGGAAACCCGGTCTTCTCATGGAACGCGTCGACAGAAAAGTTCGAACTCAACAGCATCGATGCTGCGCACCCGACTCAGAACACCTACCACATGTTCCCGGAGCAGCGGACGTACAGCGAGTGGCTCAACAGCGAGTTCGCTGCAGACGGTGTGGCGTTTCCGGACGGGCGATTCGGTGGCGATGGGCACCCAGATGGGGTGATGAAGTCCTGTCAGGACTGCCACATGCCCAAGACGCACGGTGGGAATTGCATGTTCTGGTATCTGCCGGACATCGGCGCGAGAGATGACCTGGATGTACACAGTTTTTCCGGCGGCAACACGTGGGTGATCGGTGCCGTGCACGATTTGTACGATCCCCAGTACACCGCGCTGACCGACGAGATTGTCGATCGGTCGATGCAGCGCACGGCCGATCTTCTGGCCGCGGCGAGCGACATGGATGTGGTTCAGAACGGCGGCCAACTCGAGATTCGAGTCACGAACTGGTCGGGGCACAAGCTTCCAACCGGAATGCCCGAAGGCCGTCGCATGTGGCTCAATGTGCAGTATCTCGATGTCGAGGGCGGGGTGGTCGAAGAGCTCGGTGCGTACAACTGGATGACAGCGACGCTCGACGAGGCGAGCACGCAGGTGTGGGAGGCCCGGCTCGGTGTGTCCGAGACGATTGCCGGTATGACCGGCGTCGATGCTGGCGAGTCGTACCACCTGGTGCTGTGCGACGAGTATGTGATCGACAACAGGATTCCTCCAGTCGGCTTCACCAATGCAGGGTTCGAGGCCATTCACGCCGCGCCGGTCGGGGCCTACTACGCGGACGGACAACATTGGTCCGACACCGCCTGGGAGATTCCAGAGACCGCCGTCACGGCTGTGACCACGCTCTATTTTCAGACGACCACCCGGGACTTGATGGAGTTCCTGCGAGACGCCAACGTCACCGACAATCGGGGCCAGATTGCATGGGATGCGTACGTCGCCCGCGGTATGTCGCCACCGGTGGTCATGGACGCCGTGTCGATCGCGCTCGAGCCCTTTGAGGAGACGCCGGGCGACCTTGACGGGGACGGAGTCGTCGGAGTGGACGACTTGCTGATCCTGCTCTCGCAGTGGGGGGCGTGCAGCGGCTGTTCGGCCGACTTTGACGGCGATGGGCAAGTGGGCGTGGATGACCTCCTGCTCCTGCTCGCGTACTTCGGGTGATCTCTTCCGGCGGTAGCATGCCGCCCTGATGACGATGACCGATGCCACCACGCGCCACCTCCTCGGACTTCGGGACCTGTCCCGCGAGCGTCTGCTTGGGTTGATGGAATCGGCGTCCATGCTGCTTCCTATCGTGCGTGGTGCTGAAGCGCCGCGCGACACGCTGGCGGGCCGTCTCATCGCCAACGTCGTTTACGGTCGCCGCGCGGCGGCTTGGCGCTCAGACTGTCGATCTTCTCGGCAGCAGCAGCAGCGCCAGCAAGGGAGAATCGCTGCTGGACACCGCGAGGAATGTTGCGGCGATGGGGGTCGATGCCGTCGTCCTGCGGTGCGCCGCCAGTGGTGGCGCCCACCTGGTTGCAGATCACATCGACTGTCCCGTCATCAATGCAGGCGACGGCACGTGCGAGCACCCCACGCAAGGGCTGCTGGACATGCTCTCGCTGACACGGGCGATCGGCACAACCGACCTGTCGGGCCGTACGATCGGCATCACCGGTGACATCGTCCGCAGCAGGGTCGCGCGTTCCGCAGCGTACGCGGCGACGTGCCTCGGTGGCGACGTTGTCTTCATCGGCCCGCCCGCCATGGTTCCCAGTTCGATGGCGGGACTGCTGGACGGACTGGACCAGCCGGCACGCGGCTCGGTTCGGGTATGTCACGATCTGGATGCCGCACTTCCGCACCTCGACGTTGCCATGATGCTGCGCGTGCAGTTTGAACGCGGCGCGGCGATCACGGGCGATTATCGAGCGATGTACGGCCTGACTCAAGCCCGGGCTTCGATGCTTCCCGAACACGCGGTGCTCATGCATCCAGGTCCTGTCAACCGAGGCCTGGAGTTGGACGACGACACGGCCGATGGAGATCGCAGTCTGATCATGGACCAGGTGACGTGCGGCGTGGCGATACGAATGGCCGTCCTGCTTGAACAACTGGGCCACTGCGGATGACGGAGATCCCAGATGCCCCGTGACATTCCGGTCGGCAACGGCGACATGCTCGTGACCTTCGACCGGTACTACCGCATCCGCGACGTGTACTGGCCACACGTTGGCATGCCAAATCACACCGGCGGGCACGTGCAGCACTTCGGTGTCTGGGCAGACGGGGACTTCGCGTGGGTGCAGGAGGACGGTTGGGTGCGCGAACTGCGATACAAGCCCGACACAATGGTCACCGAAGTGCTTCTTCGGCACGCGCGGCTTGGCCTCGAACTTCACTGCGAGGATGCGGTCGATTACAACAACCCGGTGTATCTACGGTCTATTCGTGTTCGCGATCTTCGCGGCACGCCGCGTGAAGTTCGAGTGTTCTTTCATCACGACATCTCGATCGGAGGATTTCGGGTCGGAGATACTGTCAATTACGATCCGAAGTCGATGGGGCTGGTGCACTACAAGGACGGCACGTACTTCCTGGTCAACGGTTGCGACAGTCGAAAGTGCGGCATCGACCACTTTGCCACCGGCACCAAGCGGCTGGGGAAGGCCGAGGGAACGTGGAGAGACGCGGAGGACGGTCAACTCGTCCGAAGCGCGATTTCACAAGGCTCGGTGGATTCAACGATCGGGTTCGATCTGAAACTTCAAGGCGGAGGCGAGGAGCACCTTGTGTACTGGATCGCCGCAGGCGAGTCGTACAAGGCGGCGAGGGAACTCAACCAGAAAGTTCTTGACCGCACTGCCGAGCGCATGATCCGCCGCACCGAGGCGTATTGGAGACTCTGGGCATGCAAGGAGCCGCTGGATTTCTCGCCGCTGCCCGAACCACTGCGGGATCACTACGTTCGGAGTGAACTCATTCTCCGAACCCAGGTTGACCACGATGGCGCGATCATCGCGGCCAATGACACAGACATCACGCACTTTGCTGGCGATACCTACTCATACATGTGGCCACGAGACGGCGCGTTGTGCAGTCACGCATTGATCTTGTCGGGTCACAGTGAGTTGTCGCGGCGGTTCTTCCGTTTCTGCCAGCGGGTCATCGAGCCCGAAGGCTACTTTCTGCATAAGTACAACCCGACTGGGACGCTCGCGAGCAGTTGGCACCCTTGGCTCAAGGACGGCAAGACGAGCCTTCCGATCCAGCAGGACGAAACGGCGCTGGTGCTTTGGGCGCTGCGTCGGCACTTTGAGGTCTTCCGCGACGTCGAATTCATCCGCGAGATGCACCGCGACCTGGTGACGCTGCCGGCCGAGTGGATCATGTCCTTTCGTGACCACAATGGATTGCCGCTGCCGAGTTGGGACCTTTGGGAGGAGCGGCACGGTGTGCACTTGTTTACGGTGGCCACGTGCATCGGCGCGCTTGAGGCAGCTCGAGACTTCGCCGACGATTTCGGCGCAGCGGAGGAAAGCGCGCGCTATCGGGCCGCGGCCGAACAGATGCGGCAGGCGATGGTCGAACACATGTGGAGCGAGTCGGCGGGGCACTTCGCTCGCATGGTGGTGTTGCAGGACGACGGAACCTATACGCACGACATGACACTCGACGCCAGTGCATGGGGCCTGTTTGCCTTTGATGCATTTCCGGCCCGGGACCCGAGAGTGAGCTCGCACATGAGGGCGCTGCGGGCTCGGCTGACCGTTGCCACAGACGTGGGGGGCGTTGCGCGATATGAGAACGACTACTACCACCAAGTGGAATCGCGTGATACGAACCGCGTCCCCGGAAACCCGTGGGCTATCTGCACGCTGTGGGTTGCCCAGCACGACATCGCGACTGCGACGACGGTCGAGCAGTTGCAGGAGGCGATTCCTCGGCTGGAATGGACGCGGTTGAAGTCGCTGGAGTCGGGTGTGCTGGCCGAGCAGTTTGACCCGTACACCGGTGCCCCACTGAGCGTCAGCCCGCTGACGTGGTCGCACGCGACGGTCATGACGACAATCGTGCAATACCTCCTCAAGCACGCCCAACTCACGGGCAGGCCTGCAGGCACGGTCGCAGAACTCACCAGAACCCGCCCCGGCCGAGCCCCCTGACCGCCGGTCACTTTATCCCCTTGCCCCACAAGAGTTTAAATGGCCATTGAAACGCCAAGCCTTTGTGACACAAGCACATAAAGTGTCCGGGGGTTGCCCTGCACCAGCCTCTCACTTGCAACCCCTTGCCAGAGCAGCAGTTCGCCACCTTGTCCCCTCCTTCAAGGTGGTGGCGGGGCCCCCTGGAGGCCCCTGCAGGCAAACTGACCGCCGGTCACTTTATCCCTTTGCACCACAGTCACTTACGGATTCGCCTGATTCGTAACCCGTTGTGGCACAAGCACATAAAGTGACCGGCGGTCAGGGGGCTCCTGTGGGGGCTGGGGTCCGGGGCTGGGCGGAATCGTTCTTGATGTTATGACTTCGGCCAAAGTCGGCCCGTGGTGGGGTCGATGCCGGACACATGGCTGTCCCCCACATCGACCTCGTCCCGTCGGAATCGCCCTCCACCGCGTCAGCGGAGGCTCAGGCGGCTCGCCAAGGCCGGATGGGCTCGATTGGGCGGGCAGCTGTGCTCGGGTGGTATCTGGCCATCGGATTGGCCGCGTGGGCTGACACGCAGATGACCGGTCAACCCGCGGCCCTGCTTGCGGTGTGCCTGGTGGGCGGCTCGACCGCCGCCTTTCTCTTTGTCGGGGGAGTGAATCTGGAGCGGTTGATGCTCCGCAGCCTCCTTGTGGGCCTGATCGGGCTGGCGGCTGGTGCCTTCGCGTGCGCCGGCTCGCCTCCCGGTTCGGAGGCCGCCGCAGAGTTTCTCTGCTTCGGCGCCATGGCCATGCTGTTTGGCGTGATGTCGGCCTTTCCGCCAGCGTTGGTGGCCACATCGCGGCAGGCTGCTTGAGATCGAGCACGATCGGGTGTGAAACGATGCGCCACGCGCGTCAAAGCACGATGAGGTGCATGTCGCTCTCCGCTTGCACGTCAGATGCGGGCGGATGGTGCACATCGCGTGTCAGTGCAGTGAGCCCGCAATCGCCGATGGATGCCCGTGTTGCAGCGTCGCAGTAGATGCCGGGAGACTCTCCGCGAAGGCGCGCGAGCAGGTCGATGGCAATCTGGGATTCCCCTTTGCACCAAAGTCTGGGCGGAATCGCCTGCTGAAATGACTGCATCCGGCCGGTCGCATTGACGAAGGTGCCTGCTTTTTCCATCCAGGTGGCCCCCGGCAGAACTACATCGGCGGCACCGGTGAGCCCGTTCGGCAGTGTGTCGATGAGCACCATGAATCGTCCGCCGTCGATCGCTTCTCGGAGGTCTGGCGTGACCCACTGGCTCGGGTAACTCCCCGTGACAAGGACGCCGGCGATCGACGCGTCGTCGGTGAGCGCTCGCTCCAGTTCTTCGGAAGTGAGAACGGGACCGTCCAGTGCCTCGAGCACCTGGCGAACACCTCTGGCGTTCGGTGCTTTC
>CAZSSV010000127.1:0-6955 GCA_964609425.1 uncultured Isosphaeraceae bacterium
ATGGCCGCCCCGCTCCTGCGGGAACTCGCCGAGCAGGCGGCATCCCAGTGGCCCCTGCACGCCGTCCGCCTGCAGCATGCCACCGGCGTCGTGGCACCGGGCGAAGCCAGTGTGGCCATCGAAGTGCTGTCCGGCCATCGGGCCGAGGCGTACGAAGCGTCACGGTGGCTGATCGACACGCTCAAGGTCAGGCTTCCGATCTGGAAACGTGAGGTGTGGTCGGACGGCACCACGTGGGTAGACGGCACACCAGTCAGGTCCCAGGCGTGAGCCGGCAGCCGCAGCGTGCTGCCGCGACACCGGCCCAGAAGGCCCGTGCCACCCGGATCTACCGAGCGCTTGAGGCGGCCTGGCCGGATGCGCGGTGCGAACTGACGTGGACCGCTCCGCACGAACTCCTGATTGCCACCATCCTGTCGGCCCAGAGCACCGACGTGGCGGTCAATGCGGCCGCGCCGGCCCTCTTTGAAGCGTTCCCGAGTGTCGATGCCTTGGCTGCGGCGGAACCCGCCGAGATTGAACCCTACATCGCCACCATCGGTCTGTTCCGCAACAAGGCAAGGGCCGTGGTCGAGTCCATGCGACGTGTGCGTGACGAGTACGGCGGCGACGTTCCACAAACCATGAAGGACCTGATCACACTTCGGGGCGTTGCCCGCAAGACCGCGAACGTCGTGCTCGGAAACGCCTTTGGAATCAATGAGGGTGTCGTGGTGGACACACACGTCGCCCGACTGGCCTGGCGATTCGAGTTGTCCGACCACGAGGGCAAGGCCGATCGCATCGAGCAGGATCTCATGGCCCGCTTCCCTCGCGCGAAGTGGACCATGCTCAGCCACCTCCTGGTGTTTCACGGCAGGTACGCCTGCAAGGCGAGGCACAGCACCTGCGGTGACCATCCGGTCTGCGCCGCGTATGGACGGCCGGAACGATGCACCTGCGCAAGCAAGGCGAACGTGTCCACGAGGTCCGAAGCCCCACGCAGTCAGTAGACTTCGCGAACCACCCCGAAGCCGCCGTGGGCCGACGCGTACGCCACACCTCCACCAAGAATCAGCGGCTCGATCGCGATCACGGGACCGTCCACCAGCACGCCCAATCGCCGTGGGGTCGCCGACTCGTCGTCCGAACCGGACAGCATCAACAACAGGATTCCACGGTCGTGCCCCAGCCAGAAGGCGTCCTCGGTCGATGCAACGCACCGGAACTGACCACCGCCCGGCGGCTCGAGCCGTTGCACACCATCGGGTGACTCCAACACCGCGGCACCGTCCGGTTCGATGGCCACTGTCCAGCCGAGCACCGAAGCGGCGCGAGCCGGCGGAGCCAGGGGCGTGTCTTCAGGGTCGACGCGCACGGGGTCGCGGCCGGGCTGGTAGGCCCAGCGGCCATGCGGTGACGCCGCCACCAGCACCTTGCCGTCTGATGCTGCCTGCGTCAGCCCGGCCGGCACGTGCGTCCAGTGCACCGCAGACTCGACTGGATCGGCTTTCCGAACGTCCACGATGCCCCGGCCAAAGGTGCCAGCGACAGCAAGGTGATCGTCACTGAACCAGTCCGCATCCTGCACGCCCTCGACATCGTGCCACGACTCACGGACGAGTCCCGAAGCGGTCAATCGGTACACCCCGAAGCCCCCGGTCGAGACGACCAGTACCCGACTGCCGCGTTGCCGGAGCCGCGTGACCTCGCCGGGAACCGAGGAGGTCCAGCGGTCCGGATCGAGTTCCCGGCAGTCCTGCCCCAACACACCGACCAGCGCGCCTGCCCGCTCATTTCGGGCGAAGAGCATCGAACCATCTGGGAGCGCGTGATGCGGATCGGCCGCCTCAAGCAGCGAGGCCGTCCCGAGATACTGTCCGCCCGCGCGGCGGTGGATGCGCCGGCCGCTCACATGCAGCACGCGACCGCCCGACTCGACAATGCTCCTGATCGACTCCCCCTCCGTTCGCACAACCACCTCCCCGTCAAGTGTCCGCGCGCCACCCGGCCCCAATGCGACGACCTCGTGACCCCATTCTTCCAGCCCCTGCGGCCAGAACCCGAGGTCGCTGCCAAACACACGATCCACGCGCTGCGGTCTCCACGGACTCTCCCGGTCGAGCGTCACGACTTCGGCGTCTCCGAGCAGCACGACGACTTCGTCCTCGGTGACGACGATGTCCGACGCATTGGGGGCGGTGCCGGACGACGCCAGCGGCGTCGTCGAGATCACTCTGCCCTGGTCGTCAATCGCAAGCAGATCCGTACCCGAGAGTTGGTACCAGACTCCATCCCGAATCTGCATACGCCGCTGGGTACCGTGCGTGGCGTGGTCGATCACGATCGATTCGGTTCGCGGCCTTGTGGACGTCTCGGGTTTCCAATTGGACGCGCACCCCCATGTGGCGGCTACGGCCGCCGCCAGTACGATAGGAATCGATCCGCTGGGCCGATTGGTTGGCATGGGGCGGAGGATACGAAAGGTCAGCCCGAGGGACCACCATGGCAGATCGAATTGAACAGCTCCGCAGAATGCTGGACTCGGACCCGGAAGATGCCTTCTGCCTGTATGCACTCGGAATGGAGTATGCCGGTCGGGACGAGCACCAGGCCGCTGCGGCCCACCTTGAGCAGTCGCTCGCTTCGGATCCGAATCAGCCCTATGCGTGTTTCCAGTTGGCACGAGCGCTGTCCCAACTGCAACAGTCCGAACAAGCCGCGTCGGCCATCGACCGCGGTCTGGAAGTCGCGCAGTCTCAGGGTGACGAGAAGGCGTACGCCGAATTGGCCGAGCTGCGGCGGACGCTTCGACTGGATGGCTGACATGCTCCGCATTACGGCCATTGCCCCAGACCCGAAGGAGCCGGATCTGCGGGTGATCCGCTCGGGCAGGCGGCGGATGGCGCGGGTTCGCCACGTCGATATCGATGCGCTCGGCCTGCGTGTCGGTGAAACCCTGAGCGAACCTCTGCTGGAACGCCTCGCTGTGGCCGAACGCCGAGCCGCGCTGAGAGTCCGGGCCGTCAGATCGCTTTCGCGCGCCGCCGCAAGCCGCCGGACGCTCGCAGCCCGTCTCGCCCGGCACGGGACGGAGCAGGAGGTTCAGCAGGTGCTCGACGAGCTGACGGCCGACGGCGTCCTCAACGATGCCCAGATGGCTGCCCAACTCGTCACGGAGACGCTCCGGCGGGAACCCGTCGGAAGCCGCCGACTGCTTCAGTCGTTGCAGCGGAAGGGGTTCGACCAGGACCTGTCAGCGCGTGTGGTCGCCGAAGCGATGCAGGATCGCGACGGGCGGCGCGATGTGGCCGAGGCGGCGGCTCGCGCAGCGCGAGGTCTTCATCATCTGCCACATGAGACGGCCACCAGGCGGCTCGCAGGGCGGCTGGCGCGCCGGGGATTCGATGCAGACGAGATCCGCGACGCGATCCGCGCGATCCTGCCTGAGGCATAGGCAGCCGCGGTACCATCAGCGGCATGTCCATGCCGCACGATCCATCCGCCCAGCCCGCTGGCGACCCCG
The DNA here is from genome assembly GCA_964609425.1 of uncultured Isosphaeraceae bacterium. Taxonomy (GTDB): domain Bacteria; phylum Planctomycetota; class Phycisphaerae; order Phycisphaerales; family SM1A02; genus UBA12567. The sequence continues at coordinate 3,506 of CAZSSV010000127.1, forward strand.
AGGTGTCCGCGGGCGATGTGTGGGAGGTGTCGGCGCTGCAGCTTCCGGTCCTTCGATCCCGCTTTGAAGACCTCCTGCTCCTGGACTGCAGAACCCACTCGGAGTTTTCCGAAGGCCATCTCGATGGCGCCGAGTTGATGCCCCTGCAGGAGATCAGTGTGCGACTGGACGAACTTGATCGCTGGAGGTCAAGGGTCATCGTCGTCTACTGCCGCACGGGGCGTCGTTCCAGAATCGTCACGCGGTACCTGACACACCGCGGGTTCACGTGCGTGCGGTCGCTCTCCGGCGGCATTGAGGGCCTCGAAGCCTGGGGCGCGGAGACATGCTGAGCCAGCGGCTGGTCACCGGCCCCGTGCTCATCGCCCTGCTCGTCCTGGCCGTCTGGCTCGACGAACGCGTCGGCAGCCTCGACGTCGGCGCCACCGAGCTTCCGCCAGGCCTTCCTCTTTTGCTGATTTGCCTGGCGGTGAGTGTGCTGGCGAGCATGGAGTTGTCACGTGTCGCTTCAGCCTCCGGAAGATCAACAGCACCGCTTCTGACGATGGCCGGCTCGGGGGCGCTCCTTGCAACCATGTGGATCGGGGCAGGATCGAGCCAGGTTGGGTGGGCGATGCTCGTGGTCGTTGGACTGTGGTTTGCAGCCATGGCCACGCACGCGCAGGGCAAACGCACCGAGGGTGTTCTTGCCGACGCCGCCACGACGACCGGAACGGCCATCTACATCGGCGGCGGGCTTGGTTTCTACCTGCTCCTCCGCGAGGATCTTTCCGCCTGGTGGATCTTCGCGATTGTGCTGACCACCAAGTCATGCGACATCGGCGCGTACTTCACGGGTTGTTCGATCGGGCGGCACCCGTTGATCCCGTGGCTCAGCCCTGGAAAGACCATCGAGGGCCTGGTCGGCGGCTGTATCACGGCGATGATTGTGGCAGTCGTCGCCGCGACCGTGCTGGCCGACGCCGGCTACACCGAACTTGGATGGCTGCCCGCCGCCGGTCTCGGCCTGGTACTGGCGGTTGCCGGACAAGCCGGCGATCTGACCATGAGCCTGCTCAAACGGGGCAGCGGGCTCAAGGACAGCGCCTCGACGCTTCCCGGCATGGGCGGCGTGATGGATGTGCTTGACTCCCTGCTGCTCGCCGGTCCGATTGCATGGTGCGTTCTGGCCCTCGCCGGCGTCGTGGCAACCTCATGACGTTCTAGGAACTCACCGGGACCCTGTTACACTGCGTGGCCACGATTCGCTTCCCCCGGATCCCCCGGATCCCCGGAGTGCCCCATGACGCTCATCGAAGATCTCCTTGCCCTCTATCAGGTCGATCGCAGGCTGCGCAGCCTCAGATCTCGTGTTGACTCCGCGGAAACGTATCTTCGCGTGCAGCAGGGCCAGATGCAGACGCTGCAGGCCCGGCGAGACGAGTTGGAAACCCGCAGGCGGCAGCGGCAAGCGCATGCTGGGAACCTGGAGATGGAAGCGGCTGGCATCGACGAGCGAATCGAGAAGTTTCGCGAGGAGCTCAATTCGACGTCCTCATCCCGCCAGTACCACGCCGTTCTGGCGGAAGTCAACAGTCTGAAGGACAAGCGGTCCGGCATCGACGAGCAAACGCTGGCCGAACTCACGGGCATCGAAGAGATTGACGGCCAGATCACCGAGGTCGATGAACGCATCGCTGAGCGGGCAAAGGTCATCGAGTCCGCAGATACCGAACTCGCCACCCGACGTGACGAGATCAAGGATTCGCTGGCTGAACTTGAGACCGAGCGGGACGAAAAGACCGATGGGATTCCCTCCGACATCCAATCGCTCTTTGACGTACTCGCGGAGGACTTTGAGGGCGAGGCCATGGCGAGCATCGAACTCATCGACAAACGTCGCCGCGAGTACGCCTGCGACACCTGCAATGTGCACCTGCCATTTGACGTGGTCAGCCGGGTGACCGGCAGACCAGACGAAATCGTGCAGTGCAAAGGCTGCCTCCGAATCCTCTATGCGAGTCCGGACGCCCGCGAGGCACTGGTCAAGTAGCACCTCGGACGCCGGCGGTACCATGGCCCCGATCCCATGATCTGCCCCCGCTGCAATCAAGACGACGACAAGGTGGTCGATAGCCGGAGCTCCGACGGCGGGCATGTCGTGCGTCGAAGGCGGGAGTGCCAGAACTGCTCATGGCGCTTCACGACCTACGAACGGGCCGAATCGTCAGGCCGGTTGGTCGTCGTCAAGAAAGACGGCACGCGGGTGCCCTTCAATCGCGACAACATTCTCCACGGGATCATCGCCGCATGTGGCAAGCGTCCGGTGGCCGAGCAGGCCAAGGAGGACATTGTCGAACGCATCGAGCGCGAGGTACGCCGTGAGTTCGATCGCGAGGTGCCGAGCGTCGAGATCGGCCACCGCGTCTCGGCGGCGCTTCGCGACCTCGACGAAATCGCCTACATCAGATATGCCAGCGAGTACCGCGAATTCGATTCGCTGACCGAGTTGGCTACGGAAGTGTCCAACCTCCAGTCGCAGCCCAAGGACCACCCGGGGCAGCAGGACCTCTTCACCGAGAAGAATTGAGCAACGCTCCATGCCCACCATCACGCTTCCAGACGGCTCAACCCGCCAGTACGACACCGACATCACACCGCTCCAGGTGGCGGCAGACATCGGCCCGGGCCTCGCCAAGGCGGCACTCGGTGCGCGGCGGGACGGTGAACTGGTCGGTCTCGACCACATCATCGATCAAGATGCCGAGCTCTCGCTGCTGACCCCACCCCGCGCAGACGCAGCGTGCGACCCGGACGTGCTCTGGCTCCTTCGCCACAGTGCCGCCCACGTCATGGCGGAGGCCGTCCAGTCGATCTTCCCTGAAGCCCAGCTCGTCTACGGCCCACCAGTCGAAGACGGTTTCTACTACGACATCGCGCTGCCCGAGGGGACTTCGATCAGCAGTGACGACTTCGATCGCATCGAATCGGCCATGGCCGCCATTGTCAAAGCCGACCGAGCCTTTACTCGCACAGAGTCATGTGTCGCCGACGGAATGGCTCGACTGGAGCGTGAGGGAAGCAAGTACAAAGTCGATAATGCCAAGCGTGCCGTGGACGGCGGCGCGGAGACCCTGTCCTGGTACTCCACCGGAGCGCCCGGCAAGGACTGGGACGATCTGTGCCGCGGTCCACACGTTCCATCGAGTGGCAGAATCGGAGCCTTCAAACTCATGTCCGTGGCGGCGAGCCATTGGCACGGAGACGCGGACTCGGACCGACTGACCCGCCTGTACGGCACCGCATTTCCGGACAAGAAGCGGCTGGCGGTTCACTTGGAGCGTCTCGAGGAAGCACGCCGCAGAGACCACCGAGTCATCGGCAGACAGTTGGGACTCTTCCGCATCGATGACATGGTCGGCCAGGGCCTGATCCTCTGGACACCGGCCGGCGCGACCGTCCGCCAGGAAC
>CAZSSV010000128.1:0-6939 GCA_964609425.1 uncultured Isosphaeraceae bacterium
CCGGAAGAGAACTTTGTCTTCGGTGAGAACTTCAGGGCTGTGTGGGGCGCATCCGGCCTGGTCTGCTGACCTCAGGCGTGGGTCACACGAGGCGACGTCGCGTTCTCGCCCCTACTTCTTCTTGGTTGCAGCTGCCGCGATGAGCCCGGCGACGGCGCCTCCGACGCCACCACCGATGGCACTTGCGCCGGAATCGACGCCGAGAAGCCGAGCGACGATGACCGCCAGAATCGCAGCAATGACAGCGCCGAGCATGGCAAGAAGAATTGGTTTCATGCGTCGTCTCCCCTGGCGGCTCGCTGGGCGGCCTGCCGTTTGGCAATCCATCCTCCGACGCCGCCGCCGATCATGGCCCCGCCGATGGTTGACACGGGATCGAGGCTCAACAGTGAGACCAGGTACAGCGCGACCAATCCGGCGCCCGCGGCGGCAAGCACCATCCACGTGAGCGTGGCCATCACGCCTGCGCCTCCCGCAGGTGCGACAGGACGGGCCCTGGAACGATGTTCGAGAGTTTCTCGACGTCGCCGCCGAGTTCGACGATCTGGCGGATCAGGCTCGAGGAGGTGAAGCCGTACTTCTCGTCGGTGATCACAAAGACGCTCTCGATATCGGCGACCTGCCGATTGGCGATGGCAAGTTGACACTCGCTCGCCAGATCGGTGACGTTGCGGATCCCTCGCAGGAGTGCCGCAGCGCCGATCGACCGGGCAAAGTCCACGGTCAGGCCACCGTAGGCCCGGACATCAACGGGAGCACCTGCTGGCTCGCACCCGAGGAGATCCTCAACGACGCCTCGCATCAGCGTCAGGCGATCATCCGGAGCAAGCATGTGCTTCTTGTCAGGGTTCTCACCGACACCGACCACGATGCGGTCGAACAGCCTCCGGGCGCGGCTGATGACATCAAGGTGCCCCAGGGTTGGTGGGTCAAATGACCCTGCATACAGTGCGACGTGCTCGGCCATGGCGGCGTGATTGTACGAGCGAGCCTCCTCACAGGTGGCGCACTCCGCAGGGGCCCACCTCGAGCGTCCACAGAAGGCCTCCGCCCCAGGTATCGACTGGGCGCGTACGGCTCTGAATTGGATGGTGCCGGTGTTCAGGTGGATTGGGGCTCGAATCGCCTCCTCGATCCTCCCGCCCGAACAGGCGTACCGCTCTTCTTCTCCTCTCTCGTTCAGGTGGCGCGGCTCAACCCAACGCAACGCCGGAACACACGCCGTCGGCCATGGGGCCGGCGGCGTTCTCTTGAGCGGATCAGAGGTACTGAATGTTGTCCCGCCCGGGCACGATGGCGTCGGCGATCTGAACACACTCGGCAAACGACTCCTGGGCCTGCGCTCTGTCCCAGCAGGTTGGCAGGACTTTGGCGTCGGCGATGTGCTCGCTCGTCGCAACGGCATCGCCGGCGATGACGATCGTCCTGCGGGGTTCGGCCACCAGAATGCCGCAGCATCCAGGCGTGACGCCGGCGGCCGGGAAGAGATCGACGCCACCAGCGATCGTGTCGTCCGCGGCCGCAAGTCGTTGCAGCAACTCAAGCCGCTGGGTGAGTGGTCCGACGCCCCCGTCCTCCGGATGATCCTGGGCCAGCAGCAACGCTTCATGCGCTGCTGCGTGGGCGGCGGCGATCTCGGTCTCGAAGGCAAGCCAGCGGGCGTGCGGGAAGGCGGCGAGCCCCCGCATGTGGTCCGGGGTGGCGCTGGTCAGAAAGACGTGCGTCACGTCCCTTGGCTGCAACGGGGATCGCTCGGAGAGTTTGGCGGCGAGGACCGCGGAGGGCAGGCCAGGATCGATCACCATTCGGAGATCGTCGGCCTGCACCAGCGTCGTCGTGGCGTGGCCTGTGCGAACGGCCGGCGGTTCGTTCCACAGGGGATGTGAGGCGATCGCTCCGATGGAAATGACGCGGACGGTTGGAATCATCCGGGGACGGTACTGCGCCGGATCAGTGTGTGGCGGACGTATGCTGACTGCATGAGCCGAATGATCCTTGGTGGCACCCTGGCCTTGAGTGCAGTCCTGGGCTCCCCGGCGGATGCGGGCGAACCCCTGCCCTGGTATCTCGCGCTGGGCGAGTCCTCGATGCAACTTCGCGCGAGGGTGCCGGTGCTCCGGCAAGTCGTGCTGGTTCCCGACCTCGCCACGCTGGTGGATGAAGTCGCCCGGTGGTCGCCGCAGGGGCACTGGCCGGTGCTGATCGAAGATGACCAGCTCGCGGCCATGTTCATTCGCCGCTTCAAGCCGCAGGCTGTCTACCGGCGAGGCCCGGTTGGCGGCGGCGAGCCATCGGCCGCACGCATGTCTGCCGCTGCTGCGGCCGCGTGGGGAGATGAGGGCGGCGCGAGCCCACGCGTGGCCGCCGCGGCCGCGGGGCTTCCCGTTCCGTCGGGACTGGTGATCTCCAGCCCACATGACCCCGCCGTGGGTGCCGCGGTACTCCTTGCTGCAGGTCGAGGGCAGGACATCGCCTGGGTGCGTGAGAAGGCCGGGGGAAGCACCGGGACGCTCGAGCGCGGTCGGGCAGCGTCCCTGCGCGCGGCGATCGAACACGCCGCGTCCGCGACTGGGCTGCGGTGGGATGCGCTGGGAGACGATATCGACACCCTCACGGTGTGCCGGAAGCTCTCCGGCAAGGCCAAGACCAATCTCAACACGGCCATCACCGGGGAGCACCTTGTGGCCATCACCGACCTGCTTGGCCGCTCTGCAGACGGGCGCCGCTGGGCTGTCACCGGCTGGATTTTCGGGCGGGCCGAACGGGCAGCTTGGATGGCCAACTGCAGCCTTTTCCTGCCCCGCCTGAATGTCTGGTTGTGCGACACCTACCCCCCCGACGATCCCTGGTCGAAGTGGAGCCTGTCGCCGGCCGCCAGGATTCTTGAGCAGGCGTCCTACCGCGTCGATCTCTCATCAGGCACGACGCTGACCGCGATCGAGAACGCATACCCGACGGGGCTCGATGCGGACCTCGCGATGATGAACAGCAAAGGCAACCCGGACTTCTTCCGCATGGCCGGTGATGCCGATGGCGACCCAGGCGACCTGCCCGTGCTGAATCGCCCGGCTGCACTCTCCATGGTGCACAGCTGGTCGCTGGCAGCTCCGGGAAACCCGGCGACGGTGGGCGGGCGGTGGTTGGAACGCGGGGTGTACGCGTATGTCGGGTCGGTTGCCGAGCCGCAGTTGTCCGCGTTCGTGATGCCGGAGTTGATGGCGCAGCGAGTGGCCGGTGGAGTTCCGTTCCTGGTCGCCGCCCGATGGTGGCCGGACGCCGGCAACCCCATGTCCAGCGTGTGGCGCATCAACACCATCGGAGACCCGCTCATGGTGGCGCCGCCTCCCAGGGGGTCCATGCGGCGTTTGGTTGATTCGGCGCCGCTGAAGGATGGTGAGGTCAATGTGCGAGACGCTGCGGCTGCGGCGATGCGTCAGGTCGAAACCGCTCCGACCGATCAGGGATTTGCCCAGGCACTCCATGAGGTGTGCCTGCTGGGCCTGGACCCGATGGCGGTGAAACTGTGGGAGGCAGCCGTTCAGAAGGGTGTCGCAGGCCCCGAGGCCGCGGCGGCCGCCTTCGGAGCGCTGTTCCGCCAAGGGGCGCGGGACCACCTGCTTGAGGCGTGGAGCCGCCTCACCGACCCGTCCACCCTCCAGGGCGACATGGTGTGGGCTGCCTTTGGTCCAGGGCTTGGAGCGGGCTCATCCGATGTGGTACTCGACGCCCTCTCGCAGGCGCTCTCCCCGGGAGCCGTCATCACGCGGGCCGAGCGGCTGGCGCCGCTGCTTGCCGCTCGGTACGGAACATCGACGGCCATGGCGTTTCTTCAGCGGGCGCAATCCATGGCGACGACGCAGCGTCAGCGCAGGCTGCTCTCAAAGTTGGGTCAGCGCCTGATGGGCTGATGGGGTTCAGCGGCCCAGGGCCACGTGGCGGCGATCGGTCGGCATGACGGTCCAGGCCGGCGCGGCAGCAGCAACGATGGCGACCCGTGATGCCAGAAGCGGCGGCACCTGCTGGCTTGAGCTCGCCATCAGCGCCATGCCGAGCGTGTCGCCGGCCGCAAGCGATACCGGTTCGCTTGGTCGCACGACCGTGGGGTTGGTCGCCAGATAGGCGGGCACCGCGGGGGCGGGCTGTGGCTGATAGGAAAGTCCCAGAATCAGGGCGTAGGCGGTGCTGAGGATCATGAATCGGGTCTCCGTGGGCCGTGCAGGCCTCCAGTGGGCTTGGCTCCATAGGGCATGTCGATCCGATGTGAGCGGTGATTCAGCCGAAGTTGCTGCCCGTTGCAATGTTGCGGTGATTTGGGAACGATTGTGCGGGGGCTGTTGACGTGTTCAGAACGCGGTGCGATCCTTGCGAGGTGGCTCGCTCGCTCCGTGCGGGGGCTCTATGGCTGGCATGGGAAAGTCGAGAGATGACGGTTGTGAGGAATCCGTGGTTTGATGGCGTCCGGCGGGTCCGTCTGCTGCTGCTCCTGCTGGTCTTCGGGACCACTGCAGAGGCGACCGCTGCGGACCAGGTGTGGATCGTTGATCACTTTGAGACCGCGTGGCGGAGTGGTGGCGAAGACCTTCCGCCGGTTTCCGTGTTGGAGACGGCGCCCGTCCACCTGCAACGATCTGCCGGTGGATTCGCGGCAGTCAGCCCGGGACAGCCCGGTGTCCGAACCGACCTTCAGGCCCTCGCCCGGCGAGGCCGGGTGCGTATTGACACCAGCGGGCTCGACGCCATCGCGTTGGCCATGCAGAACCAATTGGAGGGTGAGGGACTGATCGGCGCGACGGTGCAGCCGGCGCTTCAGTTGGTTCGTGGTGGCGTCAATGCCTCGCACGTCGTGTGGTTTGTGGCGGAGGTGCCGCTTCCGGACCTGGTCCCCAACACGTCCCTGCCGTATGACCTGGTGCCGCTTCATGAACATCGCGCAGCCACCGAAAACCTGACCGACATCCACCTTCGCTGGACCGGTGATGTGGCAGGCCTTCCGGCGCCCTCGGATCTCCTCGAGTCGGTTCGCGCGCCCCTGAGCCGTCGAGGCGGCGTGGTCATGGTGTCGCCTGGCGCGGACGCGCCCCTGAATCCACTCCTGTCGGACCGGCATGCGCGGTGGACGCCCGCCGCGGTGCAGGCGGTCATTGAGGCAGTTGCCAGTGCGGCCAAATCGGCAGCCCCCGACGCGACGGTCGTCGTGACCGATCACGTGCAGCCCGAGCCTTCTGGCGGCGCCGAGGTGTCGATGACCGCGAAGGTGACGGCGGCGCTCCCAAGTACGGTCGGCCATGCATCGGCGGCACCCTCCGGCGGCCCTGATGCAGCGCCCGTGCCTGCCCCGGTGCCTGCCCCGGTGCCTGCCCCGGTGCCTGCCCCGGTGCCTGCCCCGGCTCCTACCCCGGTGCCCGCTCCGGCCACGATTGCCTCACCGGTCCCTCCTCCATCGCCCGACGCTGGCGAGCCGGTGAACACCGCCTCGAGGGGTTCCGTCCGAGCCGTCGTGACGGCCGAGCAGATTGACGGCGTTCACATCGTTTGGTCAGAGGGCCACGATGACTGGGGCGATCCGGCCACGCTTTTCACGCTCACGACGGCGCGATTGCATGTCGTGGACGACGCCGTGCAGGGAGGCTGGAGCAATACCGGTGAGCTCGTTCCGCTTTCGGACCTCCAGCAGTTTCCGACGCAGGGCTGGCGCCCATCGGCGACGCGGGCCGTCATGCATGCCATGGAGTCCCGCCTCCGCGAACTCGGCATGACCAGAACCCGACTTTCCGAAGCGATCGTCGATGCGGAGGATGGCACCCGAGTGCTTGTTGTGACGGTCGCGCCCCCGGCACGGCCTGAGGGCATGCCACCGCTGGCGACCAGGAGTGCGCCGATTGATGACGGGGTGTACTACGTTGCATGGCCGTTTGAAATCATGTACTCGGCCCCGCACCGAGACCTTCCCCCGGCGTCCTCGTTTGAGTGGATACAGATCGCGCTCGTTGCCGACGCGTACGGCTGGACAGCGGCCGGCCAAGGTGATGGCCGGATGCTGACGCTTGCGGCACTGAACGAGTCCGGGCCGATGCGCTACGACGCGTCGGCGGTCATTGCGATTGGGAACGCCATTGGTGGCCATCTCGTGGCGCAGGACCTCGTCGGGGTGGGTGTGCAGCCGCTTCCTTCGCAGATTCCCTCGGTCGGTCCAGATGCGGGTGCCGACCTTCGAGGTGACCGAACAGAGCTGACGCTTGTCGTCACGGTGGGTCGCGTGGCTGAGGTTCGGACCGTCGCGTCGGGGGACCGCGTTGATGCGGAAGCGAGGGTCAATCATCCCACGCACCAGCGCATCGCCGACCAGTCGCCCCTGAAGGCGGGCGAGAACGGTGACGACGGCGCCCTGCTTCGGCGCAAGGAATTGGATGACTACCTGTACTTTCTGAGCCGACATCCTGGCCGTGACATCGAGGGCAGCATCACCAATTCGCTGGTGAATCAGAATGTCGAGCCTCCAATTGCTGGCGCTGGTGCGCCGGTGAGCGTGGAGTTGGCGACGCCGGAAGACGGTCAGCCGGGCGACGCGTATCTGACCTATCGCGTCGCTGAGACGAAACCCTGGACGCTGTGGTTCCAGTATGGAAACACGGGCACGGAGATGGAGGGCTATCAGCGCTTCCGGCTCGGATTCGTGAACACGCAACTCACCGACAACGACGACATCTTCTCCATTCAGTACGTCACATCGAGCAATGCCGATACCAACGCGGTGGTCGGAAGCTACGAGGCGCCGCTGGGACTGGACGGCAGGCTCCGTTGGGGCATCAATGGTTCATGGAGCCAGTATGTGGCCGACCAGTTTGGAGTCAGTGGGTTTGCAAACACGTTCACGGGGTACTCGTGGGCCGGCGGGGGCGACCTGAGGCTGAACGTGTATCAGGACGGGCCGTTCTTTGC
>CAZSSV010000129.1:0-6805 GCA_964609425.1 uncultured Isosphaeraceae bacterium
CGAGCCAGCCATTTCGATCAACTTGTTCTTGAGTTCAAAGGGGCTGAGGGCCTCGTACTTCTTCAGCGTGGCCTGGTCAGGCATTGGCGGCTCCTTGGGACATGGCGGCATCAAGTCACTGTGGAACCTGACTATAACGGAATATCGGAGGGGTATATCTACTATTGAAGAGGGGAGAGGGGCCGGTTGTGGAGCGAGTGGGGCAGCGGGCCGCTGCGCCACGCTGCAGGCGTTCGGAGGTGCTGGGGGGCGTCCAGCCATCTTCACACCGCGGTTTGGTCGGTGTCCGGCATCTCTCCCTTAGGTGGGTGTCCAGCATCTCTCTCCTCCCTTAGGTGGGTGTCCAGCATCTCTCTCCAGCATCTCTCTCAATCTCCCACTCGCCAGTTTGGTGGGTGTCCAGCATCTCTCCTCGGCCCGTCGATTTGGTGGGTGTCCAGCCATCTCCTGTACGGCCCACTTCGGCTGCGAAACCCGTACGATCCATCCATGGTTGCTCCGCAGAACGCAGGCCTCAACAGGGAGTCCGTTATGAGCCGTCGGATTGGACGAGTCGGTGCTTTGGTTGTTCTCATCATGCTGGGAGGCTGCTTCGCCGTGGCCCGCAAGGGCATTGGCACCATCATGGGGCCTCGGGGAAAGGCAGAGATTGTGTCGATGCCTGGGCAGGTCGAGCCGGGCGAAGGCGTGAAGGCGGTGCTCGTTGAGAACCACATTGGTGAGCGCCTGTCACCTGAGGACGCTTCGCTCCTGCGCGACCGCACCATGGGTGCCTTGGCGGGCGCCGACCTTCTGGGTGGGGGTACCGCTGACCTCACCCTGACGCTTGAGGTCAATCGGTTCACCGATCGCCCGGGAAAGAAGGTCCTGGAAATGAAAGCCACGCTGCGCCGCGGTGATGCCACGGTGGCCATTGCCGACCTCGACGCCGATATCAATGGGTTTGCAGATCATGAGGCTGTTGCGGACGCGGTCGGGAAAGCCGCGGTCACGTTGATGGAGAAGGCTTCCAGCCCAAAGTAGCCGGGCGGACGGTGAGACTCTGGGGGTTCTGTCGAGTACTCGGCAAGTCAGGTACCCACGTTTCATGTGACCTGGCCTGCCCAGAGACCACGTGTCCCGCAGCAACTGGGATTTTCCTAGGTGGACCCGCGGCCCGAAGATAGCATCGCGGAGCACTGGTTCAGGGAGTTTGGACACGGGATCATGGTACGGACCACGGGGGAGGGAGTCGCAGCATGCCGACATGGAGCAGCGGGTTGGTGGTGGCTTGGGCGATCGCATTGGCACACTCGAGCGCGGCCTCGGCCGGCTTGGCCGGTCATCAGTTTCACTTGGACGGTGTCTACAGCGGCTACGGCCCAGGAGGCAGTGGATACTCCATCAATATGGGCGATGTCGTGGTCGGCTCCGGCCCCGAGTGGTCGAACTCCATCAGTTATCACGATGACGGTGAGTTGGTCGCGACGTTGTATCAGCAGTGGGACATCAGCGACTCGTCGATCACATTCAGCATGGATGTGACGGCGGGGTCGCTCACGCAAGTGACGATTGGGCCGGGCGACTTCAATGGCCTCATCATGACGGATCTCATGGGCGACGTCCCAGCGATTGCATCCATCTCCGTTGCGTCTTGGACTGGCTCTCCAGTGACCTTTCTGGAGTACTACGGCTATCCACCAGACGATCCGGCCCTGTCGGATTGGCTCGATGTGTATGACGCACCGGTCGGCGATGCCAGCAGGGGGGCAGTTGATGGCGCGGGTGCGTTGTACCTCGATATGCAAGGCATTGTCTGGACAGATCCTGACCATGCATCGCTGACCTTCGAGGTCGTGTTCGTGCCGGCGCCCAGCGGGCTGGCGCTGCTGGGCATCCTGGGACTCGTGAACCGGCGGCGCCGCTGATACTCGGCTGCTCGGTTTACGTTGCTGATCCCATCCCGGCGACACGCCGCCAGGCGCTGAGTTGCCCGAGGTGGAAGCACGGGTGGCCGGCGAGCATGAAACCTGCGACTTGTCCAAGCGTCTCAAAGCGTTCTGCAAACGGGGTGTCGGCAGCTGACCTGAGCAGGGCGGCCTGGCCGGCTTCGCTCTCGATGTAATCGGCCGCGGCCGTCGTACGTGCGTCAAACCGCGACAAGCAGGTGTCCTTGTCTGGGTACAGCGATGCCTCGTCCTGGCACGGGGCTCCGTGCTGAAAGCGCTCCGCTTCGCCGTCCTCGAACGCGACGTCGCCGCCGAGCAATTGAACACAGACGCCGGCGTAGTACGCGCAGTGTCCAAGCACGAAGGCCGGATGATTGATCGTGCTGCCGTGCCGGTCCGCAAACCTCGCCGGATCAATGTCATCGCAGATCATATGTGCCAGCACGGACACGAAGCGGGCGGGCGTGGCGATGGTGGACGCTGTTGAGATGGTGGTCATGGGATCTCCCTCCTGCAGTGCGTGACAAGGTAGCCGCTGCCCACCGCATCGACCACCTGGTGTCTCGATCGTGTAGAGTCTCAAACGTGGCGATTGACGTCCACTATGAAAGGAAGTCACACATGAGAGTCTTTCACGCAGGAGTTCTGCTCAGTGCAGCAGTTGTTGGAGGTTGGTCTATGGCAGCGATGAGGGCAGATGATCGACCTGCGACACCGGACGCGGCGCTTGGTGAGCTCATGGCCGGCAATGCGAGATACGTCGAAGGCCGCATGGAATCCCATAACCTGCCGGCGGCGCGTTCCGGCCTCGCGGCCGGGCAAGCGCCCTTCGCCGCCGTCATCCGCTGTGCCGACTCACGCGTGGCACCCGAGATTGTGTTCGACCAACCACTCGGCGATTTGTTCGTCTGCGGTGTGGCTGGCAACATTCCGACGAGCGAAATCATCGCGAGTATGGAGTTTGGTGTTGCGGTGCTTGGCGCGAAGGTGATCGTCGTCATGGGGCACTCTGCGTGTGGTGCGGTTGATGCCGCGCTCACGCATCAAAAGGACACGAGCGGGCTGCCAGGGAATCTCCCGGGTTTGATTGACCAGATCATCGTTCCGTGCACCATAGACGCGGATCCTGACGCCCCCGGCGCGCTCGACAAGGCGATCGCGTGCAACGCCCACCAGGGCATCGATGGTCTGCTGCGCGGATCACAGCTGCTCTCGGACGCGGTCAAGGCGGGGACGCTCAAGGTGGTGGCCGGCGTGCAAGATCTGAAATCGGGCCGGTTCACGCTGGTGAAGTAGGCCTCCGCCATGCAGGCCGCGCCTTCGACGGTCCTGATGGACGGTGCCACGGGCACAGAACTCGAGCGGCGTGGCGTAGACATTGGTCTGCCCCTCTGGTCGGCCCGCGCCATCACCGAAGCGCCGGACGTCCTCCGTGACGTGCACGCCGCCTATCTCGATGCCGGCGCCGACGCGGTGACGACGAACACGTTTCGCACGCACGCGCGGTCTCTGGCGAAGGCGGGCATGGCTGGCCGGGCTGCTGAACTCACGCGTCGCGCTGTTGAAATCGCGTGCGCCGCCCGCGACGATCGGCGACCGAGCGCGCGCGTGTTCGGAAGCGTCGCACCACTGGAGAACTGCTACCAGCCCGATCTCGCGCCGGATGCTGCGCGGTGCCGGATCGAGCATGAGGCGATGGTCCGAACACTCATGGACGCCGGCGCCGATCTCATTCTGATCGAGACGATGTGCGCGGCGAGAGAGGCCGAAGCGGCGGTCGCTGCGGCCAGAGCTGTCGCGCCTGATGCATGGGGCATCAGTTTCTGTTTCCGCCCGGGGCCTCAGGCGGGCGTCCTGCTGGACGGGACAGACGTGAAGGATGTCCTTGAAGTGCTGGGCGGCGCGAGATTCATTGGGGTCAATTGCGTGGCAGCGTCCGCCACGGAGGCCCACGTCGCGCGGCTTCGCGCGCTGCTGCCGGAGCGACAGTCGATCGCCGCCTACGCAAATGTCGGCTACGCCACTCCGGACGGCGCCTGGGTGACGACTGACGCCGTGGAGCCGGCGCGATATGCAGGGTACGCCGCAGCCTGGGTGGAGGCTGGCGCGGACATCGTCGGTGGGTGCTGCGGCACGATGCCTGGCACAATCCGGGCGATCTCCGAGGTGCTGGGCTGACCGGGTGATCTACTGACACGGTCCCCAGTACCCCGTGACCACTAACACATCCTGGATGTCGACTTCCCCATCCTGGTCGAGGTCGCCCGGCGACAGTCCACGCTCGCCCCAGTGGTCAACCACCGCGATCATGTCCGAGACATCTGCAACATGATCGCCGGTGAGGTCTCCCAGGCAGGTCGGCACGTAGTGGTGTACCGCGCCGCCGGATGCGTCCTCGAATTCTGGGGCTCCGACCAGCAGCCGTTGCTGCTGAAGGTCCACCGCGACGCCGAACTTGGCGCCGCGCGGTGTATTGATGGCGCACAGCGTCTGCACCCGATCAAACTCGCCCGGTGCGTTCTGCTCGTAGATAGCGACGGCGCCCGTTGCAACGCCGGCATTGCGCCAGCCCGTGGCGCCGATGGCCAGGTAGTTCCCTTCGATTGCCACTGAGACACCCCAGGACACATCGGGAAACGGCGACTCGCCGTCCAAATGCTGGGTGAATGCCCATCCGACCGTCTGCTTGGCAAAGATGTAGACGCGCCCCGCCTGAGAGAGACCGCCGACTGTTCGATTGTGGGAACTCGCCACAATGATGTCATCGCCGATGGCGACGTCGGTGCCGAAGAGGTCGAGGGACGCGACGTCTGGCGGCTGGAGTTCGGTGGCCAGGCGCCAGGTGCCGAGCTCGTCCTTGTTGTAGAGGGAGACGAGGCCACCAAGCGGGACCCCTGTGGAGTCGCCAATAGCCCCGATCGCGAGCAGATCGCCCCGAATGTCTACCGAAAAGCCAAAGAACCGATCGGCGGAGGGAGATCGGCCATCGAGACGCTGTTCCTCGCCAATCGCCCCATCGCCGCGGACGTCATACACGTAGACACATCCGGCAACGGAGTCGAGCTTGGAGTCACGCGATGCGCCCACGGCGATGGTCTGTCCGTCGAAGCCGACGGAGGTTCCGAACATCTGCTGCGCGGACGCGTCTGACGCGATGAGCGTGCGAACGTACGAGAATCCTTCGTTTGAAACGGACCTGTACACGTACACGGCACCCTGAAACGGCTCGCCTTCGTCTCCTGTTCGACGAGGTGCGCCGACGAGTGCGAGGATGACATCGCTGTCCTGAACTGGGTGGATGGCGACGGCCATGCCGAATACGTCGCCCGGCTGCCCGTCCGGTGCGGTCAGAATGGACCCCCGGGCCTCGTCGTGCACGTGCGAAATGCGCGCCGCACCAGGTCCGAGTGGGTTGAACGGGTCGGTGCCTTCATAGGGGGCGCCGGCGATGACGTAGTCGCCGTGAGCGCACACTGCGGATCCAAAGTGGCCACCTGGTGGTGGGGTGAGTCCAAGATCGTGAATCCAGTGCGTGTCGGTATCCGCGGCCCATGCCGCGGCGGTCATGCAAAGTGCCATCACAAGCCCGCCCCCGGGTCGTCTGGTTATGCCCATGGTTCGCGCCTCCTTGCAGTGAACCACCAAACTGCACCGCTTGGAGGGTACTGCAGAGAGTTTTCAGGTCCAGTGTCCGTCGGTGAGTTTGGGCAAGGTCTCGCCCTTCATTGGGTGTTTGAAGTACAAGCGCTTGCCCTATGTTGGTGTGTGGCGGTGCATTGCAGCGCCTTCGTGCAGCAGTTCACAGATGAGCGGCATGAGGGCGCATGGAATGGGGCGCGAGGCGGTCGAGCGGCTCCTCGGGATGTCGCGCGTCGGGTGGCTGCCGCGAGCCATGGGCGGACGATTCAAACAGCGCATGATGCGGCCCAGTTGCCCAGAGCTGCACGCGATGCCCTCCGCTGCCAATGAGCAGCCCATTGCCGCCGGATGGGATGGGCCTTTGTGGCCACACCTGCCCTCGAACCGCGGGGTCGAAGCCCTGTGCAGTCCTGTCCGAGCCCAGCGCAAAGTGGCTTCTTCGAGGGCCGATGCGGCGCACTGAACAGGGCCAAGTAGGCCGGCACGTCCAAAGCGGTCCACTTGCCAGTTTGAGCGTTTGGACACGCTGGTCCTGGATGGTCACCGGCGTGCCATCCACAGGAGAGGCGGCTGCATGGCGAATCGGACGCTTCAAAGGTTGTGGCGAGGCCATCGCACCCAACAGATCCGTTCAATCGTCTGCGACGACTGCGATGCAATCCACTTCGATTCGCGCGCCGAGCGCCAGTCCGTTTGCGCCAAGGGCGCTCCGGGCCGGGTACGTGCCATCGAAGTAGGTCTTGTAGACCTCGTTGAACGTGCCCCACTCCGAGATGTCGGCGAGCATCACGGTGCACTTGACCACGCCGTCCATGGATGCCCCGTGGGTTTCGAGGGTGAGGCGGATGTTGTCAAGCGTTTGCCGCGCCTCTGCATCAATGCCGCCCGGCACGAGTTCCAGGGTTCCGGGCTTCAATCCGATCATGCCTGAAAGGTAGAGCGTATTGCCCACTCGGACCGCTTCAGAGAATGGCAGGCCGGCTGGGAGCACAGTGCCGGGGTTGAGGAACGCTATGGAAGGAGATCGGTGAGCGGTACAACCGGCTAGGCCGGTGAGTGCCATGAACATTGTCAACAGGGGCCGGAGCATGATGGGGCCTAGGGTAGCACAGCCCGCGACGTCACCGGCTTCGTGGGGGTGCCCGCGTTCGGTCAGGGCAGCACTGAGCGAGGCTGTTCTTGCCGTCTTCCACGCGCCATACAAAACGCAAAGAGAGTTCAATCAGGTTGCACCCTAT
>CAZSSV010000130.1:0-6775 GCA_964609425.1 uncultured Isosphaeraceae bacterium
ATGCGGTCGCGAGTTGCTCAGGATACCGGCTGACCTCGTGAGCCGGGATTCTCGTCGTCCGTGCTGGATCGAGCAGGCCGCGGCTCGAATCGTGAGATACCTTGAGTCTGGTACCGACTGGAAAGGGCGGCCGTGGCGCAAGGAGTGGACACTGTGGAGGGGGGCGAGGTTGCGGCCGATCCGACGCGGCTGCGGTTCTCATTCATCACCGCGATTCCGCCGTGGGCTCGGGTGGTCGTGCCGCTGTTGATCCTTGTTTCGACCGTCCTCAACGTCATCGCGCTTCTGCCGGGCGTTCCCTTCCTGGAGATTGACTCGATCGTCCTGAGCAGTCTGGCGGGTCCGTATTCCATTCTGCACGTCGTGCAACTGCTCTGGGACCACAACCTGTACCCCCTCGTCGTGCTGGTCGTCGGCTTCTCCATTCTCTTTCCGCCCATCAAGCTGATTCTGGCATCGTGCAGCCTGTTTGCCCCGATGACGAGCGGCGGCCGCGAACGCATGCTCTCAGTACTTGGGCATCTCGGCAGGTGGAGTCTGCTCGACGTGTTCGTCTCGCTGCTCATTCTGCTTGTATTGAGTGACCAGGGCTTTGTGGGCGTCAAGGTGCACTACGGGCTCTATTGCTTCCTCGGCGCGATCGTCTTGAGTATGACCGCTGGCGTCATGCTGCACGAAATGTGCCGTCGATCAGTATCCGACAAGGAGTTGCCTCAGGAACACATGCGACCGCTCATCATGCTGGCAGGTTGGCAGGGAGCGGTTGCCACCGTGCTTGCAATCGGGGCGACCGCCGTGATTGTGTTCGCATTCACCGAACCGATGTTCCAGATCAACCAGTTTGGAATGGCAAGCAACACGTGGTCCTTGTGGGAGGGCATCTCATTCCTGTTCACGGATGATCTGCGCATCTTTGCGATCATCATGCTGTTGTTTCTGGTCGTCAATCCCATTGCGGTGTTGGCGGTCATGCTCTTCACGCTGTACACCCCGCTTCCCCGCCGCTGGCGACGCAGGTTCTACCTTCTCATGCGGTACACCGCTGAGTGGAGCATGCTGGACGTATTCTCGCTGGCTATGGTGCTGTATCTGTCGGAGCAGTCGAACTTCGTGCCGCTGGTCATCAAGCATGGAACATGGTTCCTCTTCGGTGCCGTCGCGATCTACACCGTTGCCATACTGTGGGCGGAAATGGTCATGCGTCGCGCCGTCATCCGAAGAGAAGCTGCAGGGACGCTCGGCTTCCGCATACCGGTCAGGCTCCTGCGTGGTGGAATGCGGCGTTGACGGTTCCAGCGAAGCTCGGGCGAGTTTCCAAGGCGCTCTCGGCGTCGCTCGCTGAGGTTCGACCCGAGCCGCCCGTCACGCATGCCCTCGACCCAACGATCTACGCGTCCCGCCCGCATCAGGCATATCTTCGGTTCGGCCACGTACCGATGGAGGCGGTTTGGCTCGGGATGAACCCCGGTCCGTGGGGCATGGCGCAGACCGGCGTGCCATTCGGTGAAGTGCACCATGTCCGTGAGTTTCTCGGCATTGATGAGTCGGTGGATACGCCGGCCGGCGAGCACCCCCGGCGGCCGGTATCGGGTTTGGACTGTTCACGCAGCGAAGTGAGCGGAAGGCGCCTGTGGGGGTGGGTGTCTGCGAGATTCGGCACGGCGGATGCGTTCTTCGACCGCTTCTTTGTGTGGAACTGGTGTCCGCTTGTGTTCATGGAAGAGAGCGGCCGAAACCGGACCCCCGACAAACTCGACGCCGCGGCGCGACGCCTGATCGAACCGGCTTGTGACGAGGCCTTGCGGGCCGTCGTCGAGATTCTTCGACCACGCATGGTCATCGGCATTGGCGCGTTTGCGCGCAAGCGGGCGGAGGTGGCGTTGAGAGGCAAGGGCATTCCCGTGCACCAGATTCTTCACCCAAGCCCTGCGAGCCCTGCCGCAAACCGCGGATGGGCGACTCAGATTGAGCGGCAATTGGAAGAGATCGGGGTGGCTGTTCCCGCCGCTTGCTGAGCCACTCATCACGCGGGAGGACGTGCTGGTCAGTGCGGCTCGGCCGACGCCGGGGCGTGAAACGGTCTGAGACTGAATATCGCCACGCCGATGCCGATCAGGGCCGCGATGGCCTGCACCGTGAATGCTGCCGCCATGCCCGACCGGCGCGCGCTGGCAAACGCTTCGGCGAGCGATGCGTCTCGGGACCGCAGGGTGGCCAGGGCATGCAGATCGCCCTCCGCGGCCCGGGCGGCGACCTCGCCAAGTTCGCCGGTTGGCATGGGAGACGGGAGGGCGGCTGCGACCGTCCAGCCGATCGCCAGAACGCAGACAACGATGCCGATGGCGCTTCCGAGTTGGCGCGTCGTCTGCACCAGGCCTGAGACCTCTCCTCGCTGCGCGTCAGGGGCCTTTGAAAGGACGTCGGTGTTTGCCGGTGTCGAGGCGAAGGTCGACCCGGCACCGACGGCGATCATGCCCAGGGCCAGGACGGGGTACGACGCATACACGACGCCGATGACTTCGACGCACAGTCCGGCGAGCGTGGCCGCCAGGCCAATGAGGACGGGCCGTGCCGCACCAATCCGGTCATAGAGCTTTCCGGCCCAGTGGATGACGAGCACGACCGGGACGAGCAGCGGCATGCTCCCAAGCCCCGCCTGCAGCGGTGTGAAGCCCAGCGACTCCTGCAGATAGATGGCGCCGTACACAGCCTGCGACGACATGATGAGCGAGACGAGCGCCAGCACGATGGTCTGGCCGAGCATGATGCGCGATGCAATCAGTCGGACGTTGAGCAACGGGTTGGCAGTGTGCGCGGCCCGCACCACGAACGTCACGACAAGGGCAAGTCCGGTGGCGGTGACGGCGACTGGAACCCAGGCCGCGTGTGGGGGCGGGTGTCCGAGCCACTCCAGGCCGAGTACCAGTGAAGGCAGGCCTGCCAGGAGCAGCAGGCAGCCCGGTCCATCGAGCCCTCTGGCTGCGGCCGCGTGCGGGAGGAGATGCAGCCGCACGCTGAGCGACAGTGCCGCGGCGGCGACCGGCAGGTTGAGCAGGAAGATCCACGGCCAGTCGGAAACGGCCAGTACGAGTCCACCGATGACTGGTCCCGCCATCAGAAAGAGCAGGGCGACGCCGAAGTACGTGGCCATGGCGCGGCCTCGTCGGCCTGCGGGATAGGCACCAATCACGATGGCCGTCGAGGCGGGTTGCATCAGACCGGCGCCCAGTCCCTGGAGTGCGCGGGCAAGGATGATCTGCGCCGCTGAGTCCGACAGCGCGCAGGCGAGGGAAGCGCCCGCGAACAGCACCATGGCACTGCGAAAGACCGCCAGCCTGCCAAACCTGTCTGCAAGTCGACCGCCGACGGCGAGGCTCGACGCAAACGCGACGAGGAATGCATTGACGATCCAAGCCGCGGTCGGGGTTGTCAGGTTCAGGTTGGTCTGAATCGTCGGGAGGGCCACACCGACCACCGTTGCGTCGAGAAAGATCATCGACAGCGAACCGGTCATGGCCAGGAGCGTTCGGCCACGGGGGGGCGTCAAGGCGGCGGACATGGAGGCAGATGCTCTCCGGGTCGAGGATTGTGGTCAAGCGGCCGGGAATTCGGACAGGGGTGTCTCGCTTGACGGGAGGGCGGGTGGTCGAGAACACTGGACTCCGTCGGCAGCGGGTTGCTGACGCGCAAAGGAGCCTTTCATGTGGACGCAACTCATTCTTCCGTCGGTATGCGCGGGGGGCGCCGTCTTCATCGTGTCCGCCCTGATCTGGATGTTGGTGGGGTGGCACAACCAGGACATCAAGATCCTGCCCGACGAAGATGGATTCGTCGAGGCGCTCGGCCAGCACACCTTGAAGCCGGGCTTCTACATGTGGCCCAATTGCGCCGATCGCGCCGAGCACGGGGGTGAGGCGTTCAAAGCCAAATGGAAGGCGGGGCCGTGGGGCACGATCAATATTCTCAAAGGGCAGCCGAACTTCCGGAGAAACCTGATCGGCACGCTGATCGTTCACCTGCTGGTCGCATTCGGTGTGGCGATGTCGATCGGGCTGGTGCTCGGGGGCGCCCAGTCTGGCGGCGGTGTCCTGATGGCGTGCAGTCTGTGCCAGGTCTTCATTCCGGCCTTCATCCTAGGGGTGGCGGTCTACTGCCTTGGCGGTCTCGGCAACGACCTGTTCCTCGGCAAGCAGGCCCGGTTCATCGGCACGTCCATGCTGGACGGGCTCATCTACGCGGGCGTGCAGGCCTGGGTCCTCTGGTGGTTGTGGCCCGTGGGGGCGTGAGGCATCTCGGGGGGGCGGGTCAGGTGAATCCGGCGGCGGGTGACCAGCGGGACGTGGTGGTGGCCGCCGCGATGCATGGGAAGAACCCGGGCCGCTGCAGCTGATACTTGGATAAACTTCTCTTGATATCCGCCCACAAATGGCCGATTCTGTACCTGCAGCCAGGCTCCGATCTCATCCGCTCGCAGAGGCACGCCCCATGACCCAGACCGACATCCCCCGCCCTCGGACCAGCGGGATCGACGCTGTTGCTGAATGGCGCTCGCCCCTCACGAAGGTCGCCGCCGGCCTCATCCTCTACGAGACCGTCACCGGGCTGGCGATCCTGCTGTTGCCGTTCAGCCCATTCAATCAGTTCAACGTGCTCCTGCACACGGTGCTCGGGCTCGCCATGGTGGTGCCGGTGACCTGGTACTGCTGGCGTCACTGGAGCGTCCGTCGGAAGGGCAAGCTGAGCCATTACCAGTTCATGGGGTACATCGCGGTGGTGCTGCTTGCCGCGTGCTTGGTGAGTGGAGTCGTCTTGACTTGGCAGGGAGTCTTCAGCACCGGGATCAGCCGGTCATGGGACCTGGTTCATCTGGTCACCGGGCTCGCGATGGCCATCTTCATCATCGTGCACATCATGATGGTGGTCGTTCGCAAGGTGAACAAGGAGGCCTCAAAGCAGGCGCTGGCCTCAGCGCGACGGTCCTTCTACGGGTGGACGAGTGTGACCTGCCTGCTCGGCTTTGCAATTGGCGTCGTGTGGCAGGTGTCGTATCGGTCACCCGAACTGCGGACCGCATTCGACGAGACCTACAACTGGCGGTTCGGCGAGGACAGGCCCTTCGCCCCGAGTCTGGCTCGAATCGAGAATCAGCAGTGGCAGGACCGTGTGGTGGACCGCGTCGAAACAACACTCCTTCCAGATCAACGGCGTGTGTTGCAGGCGTCGCTCAAGGAGTCCCAGCGCGATCCGGACGGGCTCTACGCGCGGCTACGCAGGGGCGCCGGGGAGGCGGGTGCCAATGGCGATCAGATGGATGCCATCGAGCGGCTGCTCGAAGAGGAATCCGCGCACGTCCGCGACCACAACGCGATCGATCCTCGTCTGCTTGGCGGCTCAGCTGGCTGCGGGACCAGTGGGTGCCACGAGGAGATCTATCGCGAGTGGCTTCCCAGCGCTCACCGATACTCGTCGCTTGATGACATGTTCCAGAAGGTCCAGGAATTGATGGTGGCCGAGACCAGTGCCGAGACGACGCGCTATTGCGGCGGGTGCCACGACCCAATCTCACTCTTTGCCGGTGCCAAGAATGCCCACACGGAGGTGGTGGGCGACCCGATCGGCATTGACGAGGGAACAAGCTGCCTGGTGTGCCACTCGATTGTGCAGACGGACATTCAGGGAAACGGCGACTATACGATCAGGCCTCCGGAGCGGTACATCTATGAGCTTCGGGAGGATGACGCATTCGGGAAGTTCGTCAGCGACTATCTGATTCGGACCTATCCAAGCCACCACATCTCGGAGTACTCCAGGCCGCTCTACAAGACGGCTGAATTCTGCGCGGCCTGCCACAAGCAGTATCTCGATGTGGAGGTCAACACCGACATCGGGAAGGTGCAAGGACAGAACCAGTACGACAGTTGGATGAACTCCCGCTGGTATCACGAGGGCCAACCTGAGGCCACGATTTCATGCCGAGAGTGCCACATGCCATTGCAGGCGAGCACAGACCCCGCAGCAGGCGACGCAACCGACTACAACCGCACACGTGAAGACGGCATGCACCGTGGGCACAGGATGTGCGGCGCCAATCAGTACATTCCGACGCTCCAGAATCTGGAGGGTGGAGCCGAGCAGGTTGCCGAGGTTGAAGCGTGGCTTCGAGGGCAGACCGAGATTCCGGAGATCGCCGACAAGTGGACCCGGGGTCCGGTTGTGAGGCTGGCGATCGCCGCGCCGGATGAGGTCGCGGCCGGGGAAGAGGTTCGCCTGAGAGTGCTGCTGACAAACAACAAGACCGGGCACGACTTTCCGACTGGCCCACTCGACATGATCGAGAGCTGGATTGAACTCACCGTGGTGGACGAAGCAGGCAATGTGGTCCATCACTCGGGAGGGGTGGATGAAGCCACAGATCAGGTCGTCAATTCGCAGGTGCTGTTCAAAGCCGACGGATTTGACCGAAAGGGAGAACTCATCGACCGGCACAACCTCTGGGATCTCGTCGGAGCCTCGTACAAGCGATCGCTCTATCCCGGAGTCACGGACTCGTTCGAGGCGGAACTGGTCTGTCCGTCGATGGCAAGGGGGCGGCTGGATATGGACGCGCGTGAAGTGCCTGGAGTTCGTGTGGACGAGTTCTCCGTGACCGCCGCCGAGCCGGGCACACTGAAGGTCAAGGCCGTGCTCTGGTATCGCAAGGCGAATCCGGAGTTCCTCGATCGTGTGTATGGCGCGGAGCAGGACGTCCGGAGCCCCGTGACGGCGATCTCCGAAG
>CAZSSV010000131.1:0-6764 GCA_964609425.1 uncultured Isosphaeraceae bacterium
GGTTCAATAAGAAGGGTGACCGGATCTACGGCAGTTCTTCCCTTGGCCGCGACAAAGCGGCGCTTGTGTGGTGGAGGCCTGAGCGGGGCGGCGCGGATGACCCGACCGTTGTCTTTGAGTCCGACAAAGCCGACGTCTCCGGGGGAATCGGGAATCCCGACACGTACGAGCCGGAAGCCGTCGTCGTCAACTACCTCCGCCCGGAGTGGCATGTGCTCGACGACGCGATCGCCTCTGATGTCGCTGCCCTTCAGACGCTCGATCAGGGCGACTTCCACATCACCGATCGGACCGAGGACAACCGCACTTGGGTCGTCGCCTACAACAGCGACTCCGGGCCGCCTCGCTATTGGCTGTGGGATCGAGATGCAGGCAAGGGCAGGTTCCTCTTCACGACCTGGCCGGCCCTGGAGGGTGCGCCGCTGGCGCCCATGCAGGCCGTCGAGATTCCGACGCGGGACGGGCTCGTGATGCCTTCGTATCTCACAGTCCCGAAGGGATCTGACGGACGCGACCTGCCGATGGTTCTGATGGTTCATGGTGGACCATGGGCGCGAGACGGATGGGGCTACAACCCCTACCACCAGTGGCTTGCCAACCGTGGGTATGCCGTGCTCAGCCCGAACTTCAGAGGTTCAACCGGATTCGGCAAGACCTTCGTCAATGCCGGCGACCGCGAGTGGTACGGAAAGATGCAGGACGACCTGAACGACGCCGTTGATTGGGCCGTGGCCCGGGGCGTCGCCGATCCGAGCCGTGTGGCCATCATGGGTGGCTCATACGGCGGGTACGCCACGCTGGCAGGGCTGACCCGTGACCCGGATAAGTTCGCCGCCGGTGTCGATATCGTCGGTCCCTCGCATGTGCGGACGCTGATCGAGTCGGTGCCACCGTACTGGAAGCCGATGATGACCATGTTCGAACAGCGGGTCGGTAGCCTTGACGAGCCCGCCTTCCTTGACGCGGTGTCGCCTCTGACGCACGTCGAGTACATCTCAAAGCCGTTGTTGATCGGGCAGGGTGCCAATGACCCGCGTGTCAAGATCGCGGAGAGCGACCAGATCGCAGCGGCGATGAATGAGCGTGGGCTTCCCGTGACCTACGTCGTATTCCCGGATGAGGGACACGGCTTCCACAATCCGAAGAACAACATGGCGTTCAATGCGGTGTGTGAGCAGTTTCTCGCCGAGCATCTCGGTGGTCGGGCGGAAGCGGTCGGAGACGACCTCGACGATTCGACCGCTCCAGTTCGCGACAAGGGAGGGTTGGCCCTTGCGGTCGACACGTATGTCCCAGCGGAAGGCGAGGATGAGCCTGAGCCTCTGCAACTTGTGGCGTTTGACGATCTCTCGCCCGAAGAGCAGCAGCAGGTCCAAATGGTGCTGACGCAGTTCGAGCAGGTTCCCGTGGAGCAGCTGCCGCTCATTCGTGAGCAGATGATGCAGCAACGCAACATGGCCCCTCCCGAAGCGATCAAGCTTGTGGACTACCTCATCCAGAGTCTGGACGAACGGATCGAGCAGTCGACGAAGGAAGGTTCGCCCGCCTGACTCGGACGCGTCTCGGCTGACCTATCCTCTCTGCATGCAGCGGCGCATCTTCACCGCGGTCCGCATCCTGCTCGTGGCCCTCGGCGTCACAGTGGTCGTGTATGCGGTGAATTGGCGCACGCTGGTTGTCATTCCGGCCGGAGATGCGTCGCTCACGGGGGCCGCGTCGAACACCGAGACGACACATGTCGTCGCCGCTATGACCGCAGCCGGTCCCGGAGCGGTCATGGTGACGACGGTCGGGGGGCTCACGGGCGAAGTTTCGCTTGACACCATTCGTATGGGCATGCTCGATGTTCTTGGTGGTGCCGACCTCTGGTGGCTGCTGATTGGGCTGGCACTTGTGGGGTGTGTGTACCCGCTACAGACGACCAGATGGTGGATTCTCATGCGCTGCCGCGGGCTGGGTGGATCATGGCGTCGGACGCTTCGCCTGGTCCTCGTCGGCGCATTCTGCAACTTCGCGCTGCCAGGAACCGAGGGTGGTGATGTCGTCAAGGCGTGGGGCGCGGCCAAGGGAACGACCCGTCGAGTCGAGGCGGTGATGAGCGTGGTCTTCGACCGCATCACTGGGCTTGCAGGATTGGTCATTCTTGCGGCGGGCGTGGGACTCTTCGTCGGGGAGACCGAGGAAGCCCGGCAGATTGGCCGCTGGGTCGGGTGGACGGCGGCCGGTGTGAGCGTGGTGGCCATCATTGCGTTCGTGATCGCGACCCGTGGTTGGCTTCGAATGCCCGATCTTGCTCGAAGGTTTGGTGGGGGCCTGCCGGCGCGGCTTGCCCAGTCTGCGTCCGCATACGCGGAGCACCCTGGAGCCGTGATTGGCGCGACTGGCGTCTCTGTGTGCGTTCAGGTGCTTTTGGCTTCTGCTGCCGGGTGCGCGGCGTGGTCACTGGGCGTCACGCATGACATCACGGTGCTTCTGGCCGTGGTGCCGGTGCTGTTTCTGGTCGCGGCGGTCCCACTCTTTTGGCAGGGGGCCGGCGTCATGGAGGCGGCCGGCATCGCGCTGCTTGCCACGCCCGGCGTCGCGAGCGTCAATCAGGTCGTCGGGTTTCTTCTGCTCTATCGCACCTTTGAATTCGCGTGGGGCGGTGTGGGGGCTCTGCTCATGCTGGGGGGCGGCATCACGCTGCATCCGCCCACCGAAAGCACTGTGGCGTAGGTGTTCCCGGTACCATGCGTGGCCAGGAGCGCTCCCGTGAGACAGGAATTCTTGCCATTTGCCCGGCCCTCGATCTCTGAGGAGGACGTGGCCGCCGTCGCAGACACGCTGCGGAGTGGCTGGATCACGACCGGGGCCAGGTGCGCCGAGTTGGAGGAGGCCTTCCGGAGCCGCCTGGGCTGCCAGCACGCGGTGGCGCTGACCAGCGGAACCGCAGCCATGCACTTGGCACTGCATGCGCTTGGAATCGGGCCCGGCGACGAGGTCATCACGCCGTCCATGACCTGGGTGTCCACGCCGAATCTCATCAGCATGATGGGGGCGACTCCCGTCTTCGTGGATGTGGATCCCGACACGCTCATGGTGACGGCCGAGTCTGTCGCCACCGCGCTCACAGACCGGACCAGGGCGATCATCCCGGTGGACTTCGCCGGAGCCGCCCTGGACATGTCGCCGATGCGTGCGATGGCCGCCGACCGGGGTGTTCCGCTGATCGAAGACGCGGCGCACGCCATCGGTACCGTTCGTCGAGGCGGCGAGGAAGTCGGCTCGATCGGGACCGCCATTTTCAGCCTTCATCCCATCAAGACGATCACGAGCGGAGAAGGGGGTGTGCTCGTCACGGACGACGCGGAGTTGGGAGATCGAATACGGCGGCTTCGGTTTCACGGCCTCGGTGTCGATGCCTGGCAGCGCGGCCAGCAGGGGCGCTCACCTCAAGCGGAAGTGCTGGAGCCGGGGTTCAAGTACAACCTTCCTGACATGAACGCCGTGCTTGGCCTTCGCCAGTTTGCGCGGCTCGACGAGTTCATCGATCGCCGGAGCGCCTTGGCGGCCCGGTACCGCGACCGTCTGGCCGACGTTCCAGGTGTGGACCCGCTTGGCGACGCAGACGCGACACAACGCCACGCTTGGCATTTGTTCATTGTGAGCGTGGACTGCGAACTCATGGATCGCGCGTCGTTCATGAACGCATTGAAACTGCGGAACATTGGCAGCGGCATTCACTTTCGTCCGGCTCACCAGCATGCGTGGTACGCAGCACACCAGGATCGGTGGCGGGCCGCCGAGCCGCTTTCCTGCACAGAGCGGGTGGGTGGCCAGATCTGCTCACTGCCGCTCTTCCCGGGCATGTGTGAGACGGACGTCGATGACGTTGTCGAGGCCGTCTGCGATTCAGTTGCGGAGGTCGCCTCATGAGCATGTCGGTTTCAATGGTGGTTCCAGTCTTCAATGAGCGTGACAACGTCGAGCAACTCGTCGATCGCGTCGTTGCGGCCGCAGATGCACTCGAGAACGAGTGGGAACTGGTACTCGTCGATGACGGAAGTCGGGACGGGTCCACCGAAAAACTTGAGGCGGTTGCAGTTCGTCACGACGGCCGCATTCGTGTGATTGTGCTCAATCGAAACTACGGCCAGCATGCCGCCATCATGTGCGGGTTTCGGCACGCCCGAGGCGACATCATCATCACGCTCGATGCGGATCTCCAGAACCCACCTGAAGAGATTCCCCGGTTGGTCGGGGAGATTGAGCGTGGCAACGACGTCGTCGGAACGATTCGTATGAACCGCCAGGACTCGTTCTTTCGTCGGTTCGCTTCTGCGCGGATCAACTGGATGGTCAAGAAGTCGACCGGTGTCGGCATGAGCGACTATGGCTGCATGCTTCGGGCGTATCGCCGCCCCGTCGTAGACGCGATGCTCCAGTGCCGTGAACGCAGCACGTTCATACCGGTTCTGGCAAACAGTTTCGCCAAGCGGGCGTCGGAGATCGAGGTGTCGCACGCCGAACGTGCCGCCGGGGAGTCGAAGTACAGCCTATGGAAGCTCGTCAACCTGCAGTTCGATCTGTTGACGAGCATGACCACGACTCCGCTCAGGCTGTTGTCGTGGTTTGGCGTTGCGATCGCAGCGGGCGGAGTCTGCTTCGGTCTGCTGCTGCTCGTCGGTCGAGTGTTGTTTGGAGCCGAGTGGGCTGCGCAGGGCGTCTTTACTCTGTTCGCAATCCTGTTCATTTTCGTCGGCGCTCAGTTCGTCGCGATGGGCCTTCTTGGGGAATACCTTGGGCGGGTCTATCACGATGTTCGAGGGAGGCCGCGGTACTTCATTGATCACATCTCAGGAACGTCGATGCTCGACGGGGCCGAGGCGAAAGAGACGGCCAAGGCGGCTGCGCTCGAAAGGCAGGTACAGGCATGAGGGTCGTACTCTTTGCGTATCACGAGATTGGCGCAGCGGCGCTTGACGCCCTGCTCCGAAGCGATGTCGAGATTGCAGCGGTCTTCACGCATCGCGACGATCCGGCGGAGGGTGGGTGGTTCCGTTCGGTCGCCAGAACAGCTGCCGAGCATGGCATTCCCGTTCATGCGCCCGACGATCCAAACCACCCGATCTGGGTTGACCGCGTCAGAGACATGACGCCGGATGGGGTCTTGTCGGCTCACTATCGGAAGATGATCGGCCCGGACATGCTTGCGGTGACGCCCGGGAAGTGCTGGAATCTTCATGCCTCACTGCTGCCGAAGTATCGGGGTCGATGCCCGATCAACTGGGTGCTGGTCAACGGCGAGTCATGCACCGGTGTCACGCTTCACGAAATGACACCGCGAGCCGACTCCGGTGGCATCATCGCTCAGGAACAGGTGGAGATCGGCAGCGACGACACGGCAGCGACATTGACGGAGCGACTTGTCGTGGCGACAGGCCAGTTGCTCGACGGCGTACTGCCAGCACTGGCAGACGGTACCGCGACCGCGACGCCCCAGGATGAGTCGCGGGCCACGACATGGCCCGGCCGGTGCCCGGATGACGGTCTGATCGATTGGGACGCGTCGGCGGAGTCGATTCACAACCTGGTTCGCGCCGTCTCTCACCCGTGGCCTGGCGCCTTTACGTGGGCCGGCGACAGAAAGGTCATGGTTTGGGACGCCGTGGCCATGCCCGGCGCGCCAGGGGCCACGGCGGGCACTGTCCTTTCGCTGGAACCGCTGACGGTCGCGTGCGCCGAAGGCGCCATTCGAATCGACGCCGGACAGACACACGAGGGCGTGTGGGCTACGGGCGCCAATCTTGCGGCGGAGCTCAGCCTGTGCGAGGGCATGCGGCTCGGTCGCCTGGCACCTGTTGCAGCACCTCGAAAGCGGAGCGTGCTGATTCTTGGCGTGAACGGGTTCATCGGGAGTCATTTGTCGGAGCAACTGCTTGCACATGACTACGAAGTGTTCGGCATGGACCTCCGCGCGACGAACATCGCCCATCTCGTCGATCGACCAGGCTTTCATTATGTCGAGGGCGACATTTCGATCAATAGAGAGTGGGTTGAGTACCACGTGCGCAAGTGCGATGTGATTCTTCCGCTTGTGGCCATCGCGACGCCGATCGAGTACGTTCGCAACCCGCTTCGCGTATTCGAACTGGATTTCGAGCAGAATCTTCGGATCGTCCGCGACTGCGTGAAGTACGGAAAGCGCATCATCTTTCCGTCGACGAGCGAGGTGTACGGAATGTGCGCCGATGAATCGTTCAACGAAGACACGTCGAATCTCATTACGGGCCCGATCAACAAACAGCGATGGATCTACTCGTGCTCCAAGCAGCTGCTTGACAGGGTTATCTGGGCCTACGGTGCTACAGATGGTCTGGACTTCACGCTCTTCCGACCCTTCAATTGGATTGGTCCCCGCCTGGACACGCTGGACGCGGCGAGGATCGGATCATCGAGAGCGATCACACAGCTCATCCTCAATCTTGTCGAAGGTACGCCGATTCAACTTGTGGATGGTGGGGAGCAGAAGCGGTGCTTTACCGACGTGACCGAAGGCGTCGACTGCCTGTTTCGGATGATCGACGACACTGATGGTCGGAGTTCTGGGCAGATCATCAACGTAGGGAATCCTGTCAATGAGGCGAGCATCAAGGAGCTCGCAGAGATGATCGTGGCGCGGTTCGACCAACATCCGCTCCGGCATCGATTTCCGCCCTTCGCGGGGTATCGCGTCGTAGAGAGTGGGAGGTACTACGGAGAGGGATATCAGGACGTGCAGCATC
>CAZSSV010000132.1:0-6729 GCA_964609425.1 uncultured Isosphaeraceae bacterium
ATCGCGCGCGATCGAGAGCGCGTCATCCATTGGCACGCGTCCCAGGCCGCCGCCCCGCTTGGCCGCATTGCGGCTGCGGGCGTGGTCGATCAGGATGCGCCGAATCGCCTCAGATGCCGCGGCGAAGAAGTGCGCCCGCGAGTGCCATCGGCGGTCGGAGGCGTCGAGCCGAAGGTAGACCTCAGCAACAAGCGCAGTGGCCTGCAGCGTGTGCCCTGGCCGCTCGTTGTTCATGGCCTTTTGCGCGATGCGCCGCAGCTCGTCGTAGACCGCTCCGGTGACCTCAGATGTGCTGGCGGGGTCGTGCTGGTCGTCTGGGTGTGGCGTCGGGGTCGGCATCGGGCAGGCCGAGTATAGGGAGGATCGTCGGATTCCTCTGCGGACGGGAGCCGGGGTTGACGCATCTCGGTACAGGCACGAAAGCAGGAGTTCGACCATGCCATTCAACCGCACACGATCGTGGATCATTCTTTCCGCTGCAGCACTGGCCGCGGCGAATCTGGGCGCATTGGCCGTAGCCGCACAGAGCAGGCCAATCGCCGTCCCGATAGTTCAGATCTCAGGCATTCCCATTCCCGGTGGCGGAGGACTCGTGCCAGTTCCGTGGGGCAACGGCGGGACCTACGGAGGCCCGGGTGACACCGTGCCGCCGGGACCGGGCGAGCACCACATCGGCATGTGCACCATGTCACTGCCTCCCGCGGTCTGTGACGCGTCGCCGGCTTGTTCGCTCGGTTGGGAGTGGGAACCCGACCAACCGCGATGCGTCTGGCCGCAGTTTGGTCCTGCCACCGGCTACCAACACTATGCCCAGGGATTCAGGATGACCATCTCGACCATGGTGGACCTTCTGGAGAACGCCGGCTCATGCGTTGATCAACAGGGCAACATCACCATCTGCATCGATGCGCCGTTCCCGACGCATGAAGTACATGTGTTCGAGTCCGGATGGATCAACGGGTATGAGCGAACCGCCGCCATCGAGGACGCGGTGTCGACAGCCGTGTGCATCGACGGGGAGATTGTCATGGCAGGATGGGCCTTCGATGAGATTGCCCGGGCAGCCGGCTGCACCTATCCCCAGGTGTGTATCACGTTCAATGCCGAGTGCATGTGGGCGGCGCTCCAGGACTGGGCCGAGGCGGGGATCAATCTGGACGCGTGGGGCGACGCCTGGCGCTTCTACGTCGACTTTGTGAGGTGCGATCCATGTGATTGACACCCTTCGGATGTCTTCCTTGCCGCTCCGCCGCGCCCATGACCGGACGGCGGGGCGGCTGTGTACCATGTGGGTCCGCCGCGGAGCGCGGCCTTATTCGGAGCATCGACATGACCGGGTTCGACCAGCGAGAGCGAGGATTCGAAGAGAAGTACGCGCGTGAGCAGGAGCAGATGTTCAGGCTTCATGCCCGCCGCGACAAACTGCTGGGGCTCTGGGTCGCCGAGCGGCTGGGATTGTCCGGGGAGCAGGCCGATACCTACGCCCTGACGCTTGTCAAGGCTGACATGGAAGAGCCTGGGGATGACGACGTGATTCGCCAGGCGATGGCTGACCTATCCGCAAAGGGCGTGGACTGCTCCGAGGACGACGTGCGGGCTCAACTCAAGCGGTGCATGAGTGAAGCCGAGGCGGCGCCCGGCTGATTCTCTTGCCGCCGCATGAGAATTGGCTAGGGTAGGTGCCGGAGGACCGAACCTGATGCGAAGCCTTTGGTGTGTGGCGTGCGCGAGTGTGGCAATCGGGCCCGTGGCCGCCTTGGCTGGGGGCACGGCTGCATTCAAGCAGATCGGTGCTCCGCCCGAAGATGTGCTGACTGGCCGACTGGCCCCGGTTGACCCCGAAACGCACGGTGCCATTGGCCGGTGCGGGCAGATCATCATTGAAGGCAACGGGGGACCAGTCGATGTCGATCTCACGGTGCCTGCATGCAGCCACCTCGCGATCGTGCCCATCGGCACGTCGTGCGATGATTGGTTGCTGGAGATTCGAGACCCCTCGGGTCGGCCGATTGATGCGGCAGCCATGCGTCACCGCCAGGGCCGACTGGCCCCACTTGGACATGGCGTAGCGAGCCGATGGGACATCTCCGATCCGGTGGCAGGCGTGTGGATCGCCACGATCCACGGCCTCGACGCGGGGCAGCGGGGGGTGTTGTTCGTTCGTGATGACGTGCCAGCGCATCTCCGAAGTACGCTGAGTACCTACCAAGTACTGGACGGCCATCCAGTGCAACTCACAGCGCGGTTTGAGTCTACCGACGCGTCACGTGCCGCCCCAGTCATGCTGACCGCATCCATGTCGGTCGAGGGATCTCGCGAGCCGCTGGACGCCACGATTGCAGGGGGTGCTGTCTCCGCGGAGCTCTCGCTTCCTGCAGGCCAACATCTTGTTCGCGTCAATGCCACGGGTGTTGACCCGCAAACACAAACGCCTGTGCATCGCACGGTGCTGCACATGGTGCACGTGGAAGGCGATCCTCCTGTGCTCGACGGGCAGGTCAGCGTCAAAGTGATTGATCAGAATCGAGTCCTGCTGACGCTTGCCTGCAGCGAAGTCGGAACTCGGAATCGCGTGCTCGCCGGGGCGGAAGTGTGGTCGGGCCAAGGGCTGCGCGCCTGGATTGGCGGCATGGCTACGCTTGGTGCTTCGGGTATCGAACTGGTACTGGATACGCGCTGGCTCGAAGGCCACGGGACCGATGTGCAACTCCGAAACGTCCGTATTGCTGATCCCGACTCAGCAGTCACGCTGGCCGATGCAACTCACATGCAGGTGCCGGACATCGCATGCCGTCACGTGGTGCCGGCCCCCGATGACCGACGGTCCATGCACATGGGGAGGGGCGACCGGGGCGGCGTGCCGATTCCCGGTGCCGACCGGGCGCTGGAGGGCGGGCACAACCTCATGTTTGTGCACGGATACTGCTCAGGCGGCAACCCATGGCCAACGAGCCAATTCAGCGGTGACCTCTCTGTGTATCACAATCCCGACCAGAACCTCAGCAATGACGCGTTTGCCCTCGACATTCTCGCCTTTGGCCAGCAGTTCAAGAGTTTCAGTATTGCCGGGCACAGCCAGGGCGGCAGTGCCGGGCTGCATCTGTATTCCTTCTACTGGAGTGGTCTGGACTGGGCGACGCCCAGCCCGCAGGACGGCGGCCGGCTCGTGCAGGCGCTTGGATCGCCACTGCGGGGTACGGCGCTTGCGGGCAACATCGCGGCGCTCGGTGAGATCTTCGGCGTCCAATGCGGCGCCAACTATGACATGACCTACGACGGCGCCGCGTTGTGGCTTTCGTATGTGCCGACCTGGGCCAGGCAGGCCTGTTGGTCCTGGACGACGACCTTTACCGACGACTGGTGGAGTTGGGACTACTGTCATCTTGCGGCCGACCTCGTACTGTCCGACCCGGAGGATGGCGTTGTGGAGGGATTCAGTGGTGACATCGACGGGGGCAACTACATGGGTCTCAAGGAGGGATGGTGCCACATCGAAGACATGACCGATCCGCCGCAAGCGTACGACTCAACGCGAAACAGTGAGATCAACGCGGAGGCGGCTCGATGAAACGGATCACGGTGACGACTGTGGCGCTGCTGGCGGGGACCGCGCCTGGCGCGACCTGGTGCGCCTCCGGCACGGCCAGCATTCCAGATGACGGCGGGACCGCACGTGTGTGGACCGCGGCCGTGGATCTGCCCGATGGCCACCTTGTCGTGGATCTGGGGGTGCATCTGGACCTCACGCACGATTGGGTCGGAGATCTGGAGGTCACGCTGGTATCACCAACTGGCGAGATGGTGGCGATTCTGGACCGCCCGGGCATGCCCGACGGCGGCTGGATCGGGCCATGGGGCTGCGGGGGCGACGATGTGCAGGCCATCTTCCGTGACGACGCCGCTGCGGCAGCCGAAGAGGCGTGCAGCCAGTTCGATGTCCCGGTGCTTTTCGGGAGCCTTCGCCCATTTGGGCAACTGGCCGCCCTGTATGGCACGGTGGCTGCGGGGAACTGGAGCGTGGTCTTTCGCGACATGTCGCCGATTGACACCGGTACCGTCATTGCCGCGTGCGTTACGATCGAGTCAAGTCCGGACTGCAACGCAAACGGTGTGCCTGACGAGGATGACATCGGCGGTGGCGACAGCAATGACACGGACGGAGACGGTGTGCCCGACGAGTGTCAGTGCCAGGCTGATTTGGACGGCAGTGGCAGCGTTGGTGTGGATGACCTTTTGATCGTGATTGGGCAGTTTGGTGGGCCGGGAAGCGGCGATCTGGACGGCGACGGTCTCGTGGACGCAGACGATCTGCTGCACATGCTCGCAGCATGGGGCGATTGCTGAACCTGCCGGCATGAACATCGATCAAGCCCGCCAACTCATGCACGAATGGGTGCAGTCGGAGTCGCTTCGGCAGCACATGGAGTGCGTGTCCGCCTGCATGCGTCACTGCGCAGGAACGATCGAACCGGACGAGGACGAGCGATGGGCGGTGTGCGGACTGCTGCATGACTTCGACTATGAGCGCCATCCGACACAGGCCGAGCACCCATTCGTTGGCGTGTCACATCTTCGGTCGCACACAGACATCGATGAAGAGATCATCACTGCGATTCTGGGCCACGCCGACTACAGCGGCGTGCCTCGTGAGACGCCAATGGCCAAACATCTGTTCGCGATGGACGAGTTGGCCGGGTTCATCGTCGCCTGCTGCAAGGTCCGACCGGGTGGCATAGACGGCTTGACGCCGAAGTCCGTACGAAAAAAGCTCAAGACAGCGAGTTTCGCCGCGGCCGTCAGCCGCGAGGACATCACCGTCGGGGCCCGGGAGATTGGGCTCGATCCGCCGGAACACATTCAGTGGTGCATCGACGGGCTTCGCGCCGCCGAGGTCATCTGATGTTGACGTACGCTTCGAGCGCGTGGATCGTCTCGTCCTGCTCGTCGGCCTGCGCCCGATTCAAGTCTCCGATTGAGATCATTGCCACGGGCAGGTCGCCGTCGACGATCGGAATGTGACGGATGTGCGCATCCCGCATGAGGGTTCGGAGCACTGAGAGCGGCGCGTCGAGGGATGCGATCGTGACCGGGCTCGACATGACCTCCGACACCGTCGTTGTGGCGGGGTCACGGCCATTCGCGACGACGCGCTTCAGGACGTCGCGCTCGGTAAAGATTCCGGCGAGACGGTCGCCTTCCAGAACTGGCAATGCGCCAATGTGGTGTTTGTTCATGCGCCTCGCCGCGTCGAGCACAGAATCATCGACGGCGCATGAGAGCAGCGGCCTGGGATCGCCGCGATCCAGATAACGGGAAACAGTCGGCATGTGGCACCTCCCGGGGGAGCGAGGCTCCCGCCAACATCATGCCGCGCCGGAGCCTGGCGTGCAAGTGTGAAGTCGTTCACAGACCCGATGGCGCTCAGTCCGAGTCGCTGATCGTCGCCTGGACAATGGGAAAGCTGCACTGCGCGGCACCACGGCTCATGGTCGCATAGTGGGGGGTGTCGAATCGAAGTCCATGCTTCTCTGGATCGATGCGATCGAACCACAATTGGTCGAGGCGGCACAACGCCGTCGTGAGGGCTGGAACGCCGTGCGCCTTGAAGAAGTTGTAGTAGAAGCAGGTGCTGACTTCAAACACGAGCCGGCCGGGGGATTGGGCTGTGTTGGACTCGAACGTGGCACCGTACTGGCGGATCATCGCGCCGAGTAAGGATTCGGCCCGGTCGAGCCGGCCCCCTCGACACGATCGAAGCGCCAGCCATACGCCCAGGCGGAGCGAGCGGGTCTCAAAGCCTCGCAGGGAGGCATCGCCCAGAAATGCGATGACGGCTTCATCCGAGTCGAATCGTGGCTTCAACACGTGGTAGGCGGCGAGCAGCCAGGCACTCCACTCAAGATGTCCCCGTGCCGGCGGATCGATGGCGCGGGCGGCCTCCGAGACCAAGACTTCTCCAGCCTTCCAGGCCATGGCCTGCATGGTGGCGCGCCGCTCTGACGGATCCATCGAGAGTGGCGGTTGGAGGAGCGATGCGGAGATGCCTCGGCGCACCGCTTTGGTGCACATGTGTCCAAACAGGAGATGTCGGAGCAGCCCGCTCAGTCCCTTCCGCATGGCGAGAGCCTACCAAGCCTGGCCGTGGCGATGGGTGGGATAGCATGGGGCCATGCACGTGATGCCGCTCGTCGCAATCATGGCCATGGACGCTGTGCTGGTGGATGAACTCGAGCCCCAGTTCCCGGACCGCTCGCCCGGCGCCACCGTGAGGTCGATTGAGTCGCCCCGCGGCGGCATCGCCGGCGTCCATGTGTTTGTGACGGGATGCGATGGCCACACGCCGCTCGACTTGGATGTGCGAGGTGGCGACGGCCAGTTGAAGCCTCGGTGGTATCGGTTGGTCGATGTGCCGGTCGAAGAGAACACCGGTCCCGAGAGCCGAACCGAGCGGTGGGACAAGGCTGAGAACGCGCATGTCATCCGCGACGCGCCCTTTCGCGTCTATGAGGCGCTTGAGCCGATTGACGGGCGTCTGCATGCTCCGCGTGACCCGGAGGTTCTGCGTGTCGAGTGGAAGCTTCCATTGGGAATGAATCCCGGTACGCGCACCGTGGAAGTGGTGCTTGAGCAGGGGCAGGAGCGGGTCGTGCTTCCGATCGAGGTGACGGTTCGTCGCGCCAGTGTTCAGCCGGCCGGCCGCGATGCGCTCGGGTACACCAATTGGTTCAG
>CAZSSV010000133.1:0-6705 GCA_964609425.1 uncultured Isosphaeraceae bacterium
ACATTTTCGCCGCCGATGATGAGCATTTCCTTGATGCGACCCGTGATCGACAGGAAGCCGTCTTCCGAGAAGCGACCCATGTCCCCGGTACAGAAGAAGCCTTCAGCATCGAACGCGGAATCCGTTGCTTTGGCGTCCTTGAAGTACCCGGCCATGACGTTGTCGCCACGAATGCGAACTTCGCCATCGTGCCCTGCAGGAAGAATCTGACCAGTGCCCGGATCGACGATGCGTTCTTCCACCCCGTCCAGGGCGCGTCCCACGACACCTCTCCGCTCTTCGTGAGGGCGCGTCCAATTGGTCACCGGCGCCGTTTCGGTCAGACCGTATCCCTCGCACAGGCGTACTCCGAACCGTTCGGCGAATCCTTCATAGACCGAATCTGGAAGCGGCTCACCGCCGGAAACCATGTATCGAAGCGACGTGAAGTCCTGGGGCGTCGCGGCCTTGGACTGAAGGAGGGCGTTGTACATGGATGGAATCGCCATGAATGCCGTCGGCCGGCACCTCCGCAGCAGATCCAGCACGCGAGAGGCCTGGAACCTCGCCGTATACAGGCTGCGGCACCCCAGCACCATGGGCAGCACCGTTGTGACGGTGAACCCGAAACTGTGAAACTGCGGAAGCACTCCCAGAAACCCATCGCGGGGCGTGAAGTCCGCCCATGCGATGCACTGGGACACGTTGGCTGCGAGATTGCCAACCGTGAGCTGCACGCCCTTGGGCAGCCCCGAGGTGCCGGAGGTGTACAGAATGACGGCGACATGGGCATCCGGTCGCCGCACCCTCCCCACGCGTGGTGGCAGCCCTTTGAAGTCGGCAGCGTCCAATTCGATGGTCTGAATGTGATCTGGAAGCGGGCCGAACTTGTCCAGCATCGGACCTGCCGTCACGACGAGGTCCAACTCGGCATGCTCGATGATCCAATCGAGTTCGCGCTTGGACAACAGGTAGTTCAAGGGCACGACCGTGCGTCCGAGCCGCCAGCACGCGGCAAGCGCCATCTGGAAGGCCCCGCTGGTTGGCAGCAGAATGCCAATATTGGGCCGGTCTGTACGGGCAGCGATGGCGGCTGCCAGGTGCCGCGATCCGGCCCACAGCATGGCGCCCCGCCAGCGGCGAACGTCGTCTTCGGCCCAGACTTTCCATGGGTGCCGGGTCCAGTGGCGGAGGATGGGATCGAGCAGTCGCATCGCCCGAGCAGACTACCTGAACACACACGCCGGAACTGCTGCCCCGGCCCGCGAATCGCCGATCCCATGGGAGAGGAGTAGCCTGTCACCATGAGATGCTTCGTTCTGCTCGTGTTCACCGCGGCCGCCTGCCAGTCCACACCCGCCCCTGCCAATCTCGGCCGCGTGCAGCAGCTGTACGAGGACGGGCTCAATGGCGCGGCCAGCCGTGCTGCCTCGGTCATGCTGCGGGACGAAGCGCCGAGCGCGGATATCGCCGCCTGGTACGGAGGGCTGGCCGAGGTTCGCCGCGGAAATGACGCGGCGTCCCGAGCCTTCTTCGAGCGGGCGGCTCACGCTCCGAACCCCGACGTGGCCGGTGGGGCTGAGGCCATGCTCGGGCAACTTGCCGAGGGCCGCGCCGACGATCAGGCTGCGCTTCGTCACTACGACACGGCATGGACGCTGCTGGACGGGTCCGACCAGCGGCAGGTGGCCACGCGTGCTGAGGCCATCGCCGCCAATGCCAACATGTCAAACACGAAGGCCATGTGGGCCGGGCGTCTCAGGCCCGAGGCGACGACCCCAACGGGCGGCTTCGCGTTGCAGGCCGGTGCCTACAGCACCCGCGCTTCCGCGACGGCCCATGCCCGGACGCTGTCAACGCAGACGGTCCGCGCCGGCATCGGGCCGGCGACCGTTCGTCACCGCCGCAGTTCTGGCGGATCGCTGTGGCTGGTCCAGTGCGGAGACTTCACCAGTCGCGCCGAGGCGTCTGCGGCCAAGCGGCGGCTTCCGTCGGTGGCATTCGTCGTCGCTCGCATGCAGCCATAAGCCGCGCTCATCCGATGGCGTGTGGGGCACCGGGTCGCGCGAGGCAATCCTCCACCGCAGCGACCGCCGCATGAACATCAGCGGGTGTGTTCCATCCCCCAAAGGACAGTCGCAGCCACCAGTCGCCGCACTGGTCGTCGATGGCAACTTCGACGCGGTGGCGTCTGGCGATGGCGTCCCGCAGCGCAAAGCGGTCAGCAAATGCCGACGAGGTACCCGCAGGCAGCGCCACCGACGTCATCGCCCCGGTCAGCCCGCCCCCTGACCCATCTGCCGTGTTGGTCCCAAAGGCATCGGCGGCGTACTCGCCAGCCCAACAGGCCATCTCCCGCTGCCACGCCTGCAGCGTGGGCCATCCCCATAGGAGCCGCACGGCATCGATGGCGCAGGGCACGGTCAACCAGGGCGTGACGTCCCGTGTGCCCTGCCACTGAAAGGCGGCCTGGTACCCGCTGGCCACATCGTGGCTGAGCGCGACGGGACGGGTCTGCGCCCGCCGATCTGCCGTGGTCCACAAGAACCCGGCGCCCGAGGGCGCCCCAACCCACTTGTGCAGGTTGCCCGCGTACCAATCGGCGCCGATGTCGTCAATGTGCAGGTCGATCATGCCCGGTGCGTGCGCGCCATCGACCAGCACCGGCACATCCACCGCATGGCACGCCGCCACGACCGCATTGGCAGGCTGAACCAGACCGGTTCCCGACGAGATGTGATCGACGATGGCCAGCGTGGGCCGCTGCTGAAGCGCGTCGCGCCACGCATCAACAATGTCGGCGCCCGCGCGAACAGGCAGCGGCACCGGAACTCGCCGCACGCCACCCTGGGTCACCCAGTTGCAGGCGGACACGACCGCGCCATAGGCCTGATCGCCCATGAGCACGGTGTCCCCGGGACCAAGCCCCACCGCCGCCAGCACGGACGCCACGGCCTCGGTGGCATTGGTGACCAAACCCAGCCCAGCCGGTTCGGCATGCACAAACGACCCGAGTCGCTGCACCGCTTCCGCGTGCAGTGGGACCGCCGCCCGCTCCAGAAACTCGACCGGCTGGGCCTCCATCTGCTGCACCAGCGCCTGCCGATGCGCCTGCACCGACCGCAGCCGCATGCCAAAGCTGCCAGGATTCAGAAACACCCAGTCATCGGGCAGCGACCAGAGCTCGGCCGCCGCCCCACGCAATCCTCCTGGCTCCGCTCGCATGCGCCAACCCTACTCGACCACCCCCCCGAAGCACGCACCCCCCCGAAGCACGCACCCCGCGAAGCACCCACCACCCCACGCCGACGCAGCCCGCACCACAGCCCAGCCCCGTCGGCCCCGCACGGGGGGTCGTGACCCTCGGTTGGAAGCGGCCGCTCCCGAACGTCCTGTGCTCACGCGATCTCACCCGGCCGGAGATCGAGGCCGCCGGACTTGCAATTTGGGGTTTGTTTGCCTAACGTAACCCGACCATGCTGGCCGATAGAA
Organism: uncultured Isosphaeraceae bacterium; assembly: GCA_964609425.1. GTDB lineage: Bacteria > Planctomycetota > Phycisphaerae > Phycisphaerales > SM1A02 > UBA12567. The sequence continues at coordinate 3,472 of CAZSSV010000133.1, forward strand.
TCCTCAAGTCACCCGAATCACTTGGCCGAGATGCCCTGCTCATGGCACATGACCCACAACATCTGGTGCCCCCCCACGCCACGTACACGGCATCTGGCACTCAATCGGGACATCACGGATCGGGAAGGAAGCGAGGACACCGATGAGCACACCACTGGTCATGACCGGCCCCGGAGGGGACTACCGAACAGCCGTCTATGCCGAGCATGGCCGCCTCGTTCGACGCCACGTCCAGGCGAGTTCCCCACCCGCTGCCGACACCAGGGTTTGCCCGTCGGCCCTCGCTGACCCCGAACGGGCCGGGGATCGTTTCCGGCACATCCTCACCCTCGTCGCGGCTCACCGGCCAGACCCGGCCCTGTGCCGCCAGGTTCACCCACCCCACACGCCCCGCCCGGTCGTGATTCCGGCCCCAATCCGAGAGAGCAGCCATGCCGCAGACGCCCAATCTGACACCCAAACAGTTGCACATTGCCCAGCTCGTCCGCGACGGCCGCGTCGCGCATGGCTATTCGCCGACGATGCAGGAACTCGCCGACAATCTCGGCGTCAGCAAAGTCACCGTGTTCGAGCACGTCGGCGCACTGATCAAGAAGGGCGTACTGCAGCGCGAGCCGAACAAGGCACGCTCTTTGTCGCTTGCTGAGGGCGTCACGCTTCCAGACGAGACACACGCGCTGCGGTTCCCGCTGGTCGGTCGCATCGCGGCGGGCCACCCCATCGAGCAGTACGAACAGAGCGATACGCTTGATCTCGAAAGCGTCTTCGGTCCCCGCGTCGGAGAACGCGGCGCCACCTTCGCGCTGCAGGTCACCGGCGACTCCATGCAGGACGAAGGCATCCTCGACGGCGACTACGTCATCGTCCGCCGCGCCTCCACCGCGCGGCAGGGCGAGCGTGTCGTCGCACTGCTCCCGGACGGCGAGACGACCCTCAAGAGTTTCTTTCGCCAGCCAGACGGCCACATTCGCCTACAGCCCGCCAACGACGCCTTCGAGCCCATCATCGTCAAGCAGTGCGTCATCCAGGGCATTGTGGTTGGGGTCATGCGTCGCTACGACGGCTGAGGGCACCTGCCCCGCCGGCTCGCAGCGGCCACCTGCAGTCCGGCCGGCGTCAGTGCAATCTGTTCGCCGGTCCGCTTGAGCACGCCACTGAGTTCCAGTGAAGTCACCGCCTGCATGACGCCGCCGATCGGCTTGTGCAGGCCGTCGATCAACGCGCCGATGGCGCAGCCGCCCCTTCGCAGCGCCTGCACCACCTCATACTCCAGAGGCTCAAGCACCTGCAGCATCTGTGGCGCATCCTTCGTGGCCTGCGAGGGCGACACGACGTCGGCCAGAACGTCCGCGGGGTCGATGGCGCAGGCGGCCCATCCATCCCGGATGGCTTCGAGCCCACCGCGAGCCTCCCGGCGGCACGCGTCTGCGGGCACCGCCCAGCACTCGCGCCCGTGCGCCTCCACCGCGAGCCGAGCGGTCAACATGGCGCCGCTGCGAACCGGCGCTTCCACAATGAGCACGCCCACAGAAAGGCCGCTGATCAGTCGGTTTCGGCGAGGAAACTGGCCGGGCCTCGGAGCGCGATCCATCGGGTACTCGCTCACGATCGCGCCCCCGGACTGCCGAATTGTGTCGAAGAGGGTTCCATGCTCCGATGGATACGGTCGGCCCAACCCGCTGCCGAGCACCACCACAGTTCGGCCCTGCGCCCGGACCGACGCGCGGTGCGCCTCGGCGTCAATCCCACGCGCCCCGCCAGAGACAATGGTCACACCACTGGCGGCAAGCGAGCCGGCAAACCGCCCGGCCTGGCGAGTCCCCGCATCGCTGCACCGCCGTGTACCCACGACGGCGACACCCACCGACGCAAGAATCTCCACCTGCCCTGCGACGCGGAGCGCTGCCGGGGGGTCTGGAATCTGCATGAGTTGCGGCGGAAACCGAGCATCGGTGTATGCAATGATGTCGCCACCCATTCGCCTCAACCGCTCAAGTTCGCCAGCGGGGTCGCACCGCCGGATGGCCGCTAGCAGCGAGGCATACCCTGCGGCCGTCAGCCCGCCCGGCGGCGGGCCGTGATCGCCCGCCACGGCAGCCGCCTCCACGGCGGCGGCGTCACCAAAGTGCGACAGAAGTGTGGCCGCGTGCTGCGGTCGCATCGAGTCCGCCGCTGCAACCCTGAGCCAGGCAAGGTGTGATGGATCGACCATCGCCGGAGGCTAGCGCCTCATCGAGCGGTTTCACGCAGGCACGGCACTTTTTCGGGGCATGCGTGGCACGGGCGAAGCAAACCCGATCAACCCGACAAAGACAAGCATCGATCCACCACCGAGGACCCAGAGTCGTGGCGGCCCGGTCACGAGCCCCTCAAGCCTGCTCACCGGCGGCGCGGCTTGACCAGCCGAGTTGGGTGCCACAGCATCGTCGATCCAGCCGAGCACGCCGTCAGCATGCACTTCGCGAACAAAGGCCGTGTCACCTGCGGGCACGTGATTGAGTTGCCATGCAATCAGACGGCGGGTGAGTTCCGGATCTCTCCGCTGCGCGCTGTCGCGGACCTGCAACGTGGCAGCCAGCCGCCGCGCCTCAAGGTCGACTTGGGCAGCCAGTCGGCTGTGGTCACGCCGAACGCCATCGAGTTCACGCCACGCCGGTACGAGCATGGCGGCGGCCACAAGGGTCAGGCCGGCGACCAGAAACGCCCAGCCGGCGCATCGCGCCGCCAAGGCTGCCTGGCCACGCCGCGGCCAGGCCTGGCTGTCCCGATCAGGTTGTGCGTGATGGCCCGACACCGGGGGCTGTATCGGCCGAACGGCTGGCCGGGGGCCACAAACCACACGGTCCGAAAATCCGCCGCCCCATCGGCACCCACCGCCACACATCGCCAGGACCAGACCCGCTTCTTCTGGCAAGCCACCCCCAACTGCACCTTGACCCCCTCGGTCCCGAGCACCTACAATCCTCGCCTCGACTGCGGGGTAGAGCAGTCTGGTAGCTCGTCAGGCTCATAACCTGAAGGTCGTTGGTTCGAATCCAGCCCCCGCTATTGCAACAGCCCAACCATATGGTTTGGGCGGTTTGCGTGTGAGATGCATAACTGTGGCTGATTGCGGCCCGCGCAGGGGTTGATCGCCTCTGGCCGGCGATGTTGGTGGGTGGCCAGTGCTTCCGACTGCCTCGCCATTACCCGGGTGATACAAACCCGAGCCAAATGAATCTTTGGCGGGTCCGC
>CAZSSV010000134.1:0-6700 GCA_964609425.1 uncultured Isosphaeraceae bacterium
CATTTCCCATAATCATTGATTGCATTGGATCTCCTTTTCCACAATTTGTGATTGTACCACTGTCTCAACGCAGCGTGCGTCGGCGCCTGCCCGAGTGGCGCTGGCTACAAACGCGAAGAGGACGGTGTCGTACTCATCGACCAGAACCGCTGCCGAGCGTGGCGGTACTGCGTGTCCTCCTGTCCGTACAAAAAGCCGTATTACAACTGGCGAACGGGCAAGATGGAGAAGTGCATCCTGTGTTACCCCCGCCTTGAGACCGGGCAGCCGCCGGCGTGTTTCCACTCGTGTCCGGGCCGCATCCGCTACATGGGCCCGCTGCTCTACGACATGGATCGAGTCGCGGCGACCGCCAACGCTGACGAGCACGAACTGGTGACAGCGCAGCGGGACATCATCCTCGATCCGCATGACCCGGAGGTCATCGCTGAGGCACGCAAGCAGGGCATCTCCGAGACGTGGCTTGAGGCGTGCCAGCGATCGCCCGTCTATCGGATGGTCAAGGACTGGAACATCGCGCTGCCGCTGCATCCGGAGTTTCGGACGCTGCCGAGCCTCTTCTACATTCCGCCAGAGAGTCCGGTCAAGACTACGGCCGATGGGCAGGACACGCTCAACATGGTGGACGGAAAGACCGTTCTGCCGCGGATGGAGGAGTTCCGGATTCCGGTGAAGTTCCTTGCAAACATGTTCTCGGCAGGGAATCCCGATCCGGTTGAAATCGCCTTGCTTCGGCAGTTGGCAGTTCGCGGCTACCGCCGATCGATTCGCGTGGAGGGCGATGCCGACCTTGACGTTCTGAGCCAGGTCGGGCTCACCGAGCAAGACGCCAAGGACATGCATCGACTGCTTTCGCTGGCGCATTACCACGAGCGATTCGTCGTCCCGACCACCAAGCGGGAGCGTACCGACAACTCGCCGTACATCGAACGAGGCTACTCGGGCTTTGCGGAAATGACGCCGGGCCGAAGGCCAGTGCGACGCGACACCTTCCACGGTGCCCGCGAGGAAGTTGGAAGCTGACCCATGGACCATCACGATCTCATCTCGGTGTGGCGTCTGCTTTCGGAGCTGCTTCTCAGCCCCAGCGAGCGTGATGCGGATCGCCTCAAGGAACTGCGATCGGCCCTGGACGACGAGTACGCTGGAGTCGCCTACGGGATCGACCTCTTCATGGGAGATCCCGACTGTCAGAGCGAGGCTGAGTATCTCCAGACGATGGAGCTGAACCCGCCTGTGCCGTTGTATCTGGGTTCGCACCTGTTCGACGAGCCCTCAACGTGCAATGGCATCGGCAGTGGTGCCCGCAATCCGTACATGCTCGAATTGACAGGCATCTACGAGCACTTCGGCCTGGATCTCGCCGGACGTGAGATGCCGGACTTCCTTCCGATCATGCTTGAGTTCCTGGCAATCAGCCTTGAGCGCCAAGATCTGGACACGATCGGTCTGCGGCGTCGCTTTATCGAGCGGTGCTTTCTTCCAGGCGTCGAGGCCATGGAGAAGGCCATGGTCAAGTATGAGAGCCCGTACCTGGTCCTCCTGCCGTCCATCCAGGCCGCCGCGGTCGAGGATCTTCGCCGCATGGGCGACACTCCAGCGTGGCAGCCGGAGGGTGAACAAGGAACGGCGGTCCGACTTCCTGTCATCGACGGAGCAAACTCATGAACAGTTCCGCGCTCGAAACGTGGGGCTTCATTGGCGCGCTGATGATCGCCTCGGCCGTGTCCTTTGTCATCGTGCGGTTCGTCGCACAGGGACCAAGTGAGGGTTCTGTGGAGTACATGGCCGCGATGCTCGAGCCGCCGGCATCGGCACCTCCGGTCGTTGTTCGAGCGTCGGCGCCGTCGATTGTTCCGCAGAGCCTGCAGGCCACGGGGAGTGCGGCCTTGCCATCCCAGTCCGGCTCAGCCGCCGGCCCGACTTCGTTTGTTGACACGCTGCGGTCCGGGCACTCCGGACGCCGCAGCTACGACCGCAGCCAGTTGAGAGCGAACCAATGAACAACTTTCTTTGGGGTGTGTTCCCGTACATCTGCATCGTCCTGTTCTTCACGGTACCGATCGTGAGGATGGTGTTCCGCCCATACTCGTGGAGCACGCGGGCGAGCGGACTCTTCGGTCGCCGGCTTCTGGGAGGGGCGTCGACGCTCTTTCACTGGGGTCTCATGTTGCTGCTCGCGGGCCACCTCTTTGGCCTGTTTGGCGGGCTGGTCGGGTCCGAGTCCTCCGTGACAGTCTTCTTCTGGCTGGGGCTCGTCGGCGGCTTCATGGTGCTGATTGGGTCGATTGTCATGCTGTGGCGCCGAATGACCAACCCAGAGGTCATTGCGATGAGCCAGTTCGAGGATTACGCGATCCACTTCTTCCTGATTGCGATCGTCGCATTGGCGCTCTTCCAAGTGCTGAGCCATCGAATCTTCGGTATCGCCTACACCGCCTCGGCGTGGTCGGCGAGCCTCTGGACGCTGCACCCGCAGCCGGAACTCATGGAGTCGGCGAGCCTGCTGACCAAGTGGCACATCTTCCTGGCGTTGTGCTTCTTCGGCTACTTCCCATTCACCAAACTCGTCCACTTCTGGACATTCCCGGTGAACTACTTCGCGCGGCCGTACCAGTCGATGCGAACGCAGAAGTATCGATTCCAGCGTCGGTGGGAGTTTGCGTGGAAGAGCGACAAGTCGTGGCTGTTCTACAGCCTGTGCCTTGTTGCCGCGGGCTGGATTGTGGCTGCCTCGCTACTCGGCCAGCCTCGCATGTCCGGCGAAGACTCCCCCACGATGGCCCTGGTGAAGGAGAACTCGGGGTTGGTCGCAACCGAGTCCGGGACGTGGCTGATGGGCTATCCACTCTACGTCAGCCAGTGCGCTCGGTGTCACGGCATGGATGGTCAGGGCGATGGTCCGGGGATGCACTCGCCGACCTTTGCGTCGCTGCCGCGGGATCTCGTCCACCGCAATGGCCACAAGGGAGCGCGGTATCACTTCGTCTCGACGGACAACGGAATCGCATCCGACGACGACCTGTTCCGCACGATCGCCTACGGGCTCGACGGTTCGGGCATGCCAGGATTCCCCAACCTGAGCAATGAACAGATCCTCTCGCTGGTTGATGTCTTGAATGAGTTTCGCGCCGAAGGCCCGGCTCCGGGTGTGACGCTTGCTGTGGGCGAACCTCCTGCCTCGACACCCGAGCTGTTGGCGAAGGGCGCCGAACTCTGGGCGGCCAACTGTGTGGAGTGCCACGGTGAAGATGGCAGTGGGGGAACCAAGCAGATCATCAGTTGGCGGCAGACGGGACCTGACTCGTGGGAGGAGATCAAGCCGGCGCGGCTTGACCGAGGGGACATCAAACTCAGCGACTCGCCGAAGGACTTGTATACCCGGATTACGCTTGGTGTTCCCGGCGCGTTTGGAGACTCGAATCTGATGTTTGCATTCCCGCAGCTCAGCGAAGACGAGCGGTGGGCGCTCGTGCACCATGTTCGAGAGAACATCCTCCCAAAACGAGTGACGATGGCGGAGTGACAACGTAGCCGGCGTGACGGAGCGAGGCAAGGGGTCGGACGGGCGGAAGGGGCCTGGAGACCAATCGTGAACACGAGTGAGACAGGTTGCATCCGGGTCAGACGAGAGTCTGTCGGGTGCGCCGTCTCTTCGCGCCGACGCCCCTTGCCCGCATCACACTCAATGCGAAATCCCCAAGCCACCTAGGTCCCGACCCATGGACATTCAGAACAAAGCCACAGCAATCGATCTCTTCAGCCTGAAGACCAGACCGATGCGCGCGTTCCATATGAGTTGGTTCGCGTTCTTCTTGTGCTTCTTCGCCTGGTTCGGCATTGCCCCACTCATGGCGGTGGTCCGGGAAGAGCTTCATCTCACCAAGCAGCAGATCGGGAACACGATCATCGCGTCCGTGGCGATTACGATCGTCGCGCGTCTGTTCATTGGATGGCTGTGCGACAGAATTGGGCCGCGGCGCAGCTACACCGGTCTGTTGCTCATCGGATCGTTGCCCGTCATGGCGATTGGTCTGGCGGATTCGTACACCACATTCATGCTCTTCAGGCTGGGCATTGGTGTGATCGGTGCCTCGTTCGTGATCACGCAGTACCACACCTCGGTCATGTTCGCCCCCAATGTGGTTGGGACAGCCAATGCGACCTCAGCAGGCTGGGGCAACCTCGGCGGTGGCGTGACACAGATGGTGATGCCGCTCGTCTTCGGTGTCTTCATCTGGTTGGGGTTCTCCGATGCCTCCAGTTGGCGACTGGCCATGGTTGTGGCTGGCGGCGTCTGCTTCCTGACCGGTCTGGCCTACTACTTCTTCACAACCGACTACCCGGACGGCAACATCAAGGAACTCCGTGAGCGAGGAGAGTTGCCGGTCAGGGAGAAGGGCGAGAAGGGGGCGTTCCTGTCGGCCGCCCTGGATTACCGCGTCTGGGCACTCTTTCTGGTGTACGCCGCGTGCTTCGGCATTGAACTGACGATCAACAACATTGCCGCCATCTACTACATGGACTACTTCGGGCTTGGGTTGGCGACGGCGGGACTTGTGGCCGGGTTGTTCGGACTGATGAACATCTTCGCGCGAACCCTGGGCGGTTTCATCAGTGACAAGTTCGTCGTGCATGGCGGGTTGAGGGGGCGGGTGAAGTGGTTGTTCATCGCGCTGCTCATCGAGGGCATCGCGCTCATCTTCTTCTCGCAAATGCGGGTGCTTGCGCTGGCGATTCCAATGATGATCGTCTTCAGCCTGTTCGTGCAGATGTCGGAGGGCGCGACGTACTCCATTGTTCCGTTCATCAACAAGAAGGCAATTGGATCGGTCGCGGGCATCGTGGGTGCGGGCGGGAATGCCGGTGCCGTCGCTGCAGGGTTCCTCATGCGTTCCGAGGGCGTCAGTTACCCGGATGCCCTGCTGTATCTGGGCATCGCCGTCGCCTGCGTATCCCTGGTCGTGTGGGCGGTTCGATTCTCACCGGCCGTCGAGGCTTCCGCAGCGAGCAAGTTCCGGGCGGCTTTGAAGCGGCGGCGTGAAGAGCGAGCCGATCGGCGTCCGATTCACGAGTTGGTCCCCGGGCTGGCCCACCTTCGCCCCATGGATGTGCTCCGCATGTATCTCGGGGTGGCGCTGGTGATCAAGGGCGTCTACTTCATCATGAACATGTCGGAGCTGGAGAACTCTCTGGTGGGTGGCGCAGCCAACGCCTTGGGGGGGTCGCTCGGAACAGGTCAGGAGATGATCGCCTGGTCGGTGGTGTTTGCGCACGTCATCGGCGGGTCCGCTCTGGCGCTCGGCTTTGCAACCCGTGTCGCTGCGGCGTTCAATGCATTCATTGTCGGTGGCGCGGTTCTTGTCGCTCTGATTGGAGCGGGAGCCGACTCCGTGCTTGGTGGCAATGTGAACTTCCAGTTGACCTTGCTCACGTTTGTCACGCTCGCGCTCTTCGTCTGGCGAGGCTCCGGCCCGCTCTCGATCGATCATCTGCTCCGCCTGGATTCGGCGAAGGAGCCTGAGATCGACTTCGAACACATCAAAGGGAACGCATGATGCCGGAACTCGCGAAATGGGAACCTGAAGACCAGCAGTTCTGGGACGGCCAAGGCAAGCGAATCGCTTCCCGGAATCTCTGGGTGTCCATCCCGAACCTTCTGCTCGGCTTTTCGGTCTGGATCTACTGGGGCATGGTTGCCAAGTACATTCAGCAGATCCACTTTGGGAGTGGGGGGGAACTCTTCAACTTCACGTTCATGAACGACGGGCAGCCGTATGACGACAACGGCTACCGCGGCCTGCTCTTCATCCTGCCTGCCGTGGCGGGGCTGGCGGGAGCGACACTCCGAATACCAAACTCGTTCATGATCGCCATCTGCGGTGGCCGCAACGTCAAGTTCATGACGTCGCTTCTCCTGATGCTCCCCGCGCTCGGCGCAGACATCGGTCTGCAGGATCACACGACGCCGTTCTGGGTCTTCATCATCCTGGCCGCGCTCTCCGGCGTGGGCGGCGGCGCGTTCGCGTCGTCCATGTCGAACATCTCGTTCTTCTATCCCAAGCGCATGCAGGGGCTGGCGCTCGGACTCAATGCCGGGCTGGGCAACCTTGGCGTCAGCGTGATGCAGTTCGTGATTCCGTGGGTCATCACCTTCCCGCTGTTCGGGGCGCTCAGTGGAGATCCATACACCTACGGGCCGGAGGGGGCTGAGACGAGCATTTGGGTGCAGAATGCCGGTTTGGTCTGGGTTCCGATTCTGGCGACGCTCCTGGTGCTGGCGTTCCTGTTGATGCACAACATGCCGTTCCACAAGCACGGCGGAACACCCGTGGCTGTGGCGAAGTACTTGTGGTTGACGATTCTGGGATACGTCGGCGCAGCGGTCGGTATCTACCTGCTGATCGTTCCGTGGGGCGGCTTCCCGATGCTCCTGAAGACCTTCCTGATCGTGGTCGTGGCGGTTGTGATCACGCTGCTCGGCATGCGATTTCTGACGCCCAAGGAGACGAAGGCCCATCTGCAGGATCAGTTTGGAATCTTCCGCGAGAAGCACAACTGGGTGATGACGTACCTGTATGTCATGACATTCGGGTCGTTCATCGGCTACGCGAACGCGTTTCCCAAGTTGATCGACGACGTCTTCGGCGTCATTCGCGTCGGGGAGGAAGCGGGGACGGCGACCGGCCTGAAGTCGGCC
>CAZSSV010000135.1:0-1826 GCA_964609425.1 uncultured Isosphaeraceae bacterium
ATCACGTCGTGCAGCCGCCTTCGGTCTGGCGTGTGAAACCGCACATCGTTCGTCGCAATGATCGGAACACCGATTCGCCTGGCAAACGAAGCTCGTCTGGCAACTTCGGCGTCGTCGTCTCCATCGAGATGTCGGTTCACCGCCACCGACAGTCGGTCGTCATCGAACGTTTCGCACAGGCGTTCAATGGCCGAATTCACAGGTGGCGTGCCCCGCCCGAGCAGGAGAATCGCGAGCAGACCATGGTGACAACGAAGCAGGTCACTGAGCGTCAAGTGATAGCCACCCTTGGCCGCCCGTCGCCGCCCGGACGTGAGCACTCGGCAGAGCCCCCCCCAACTCGATCGATCCGTCGCATACACCAGCACCGACATGCTGCGGCCCGGCCGTTCGTCCAGTTCCAGCCGGAGCCGCGACCCGCACGCAACCCGCACACCCGTCTCCCGCCCCGCCACATGCGCCCGTACCAATCCCCCCACGCTTCCGTCGTCAGCGATGCCAACCGCGGTGTACCCGAGTTCGGCGGCTCGGTGCACATACGATTCCGGCAGACTGGCACCGCGAAGAAAACTGTAGGCCGTGGTGATTTCCAACTCACAGTAGGCGGCAGGTGGTGTGGCGTTCATATCCACGCCCCCTGAAGAAACCAGCCGCCCGCGCACTGATAAACCCAGATCCATTGGCCATCGTCACGAAGTACACACCAATAATCCCGCGTTCGCAGGCCGGGTTCCATGCGGCGGCCGTCCTCGGTCCACCAGGGAAGGTCGAGCCGCTCGGGCCCGGTCGCCAGAACGAGCCGCCAGCAATGTTGCTGTTGTCGGATCACACCGCGCGACTCCACTTCCGGCAGTCGCATGTCGATCCGAACGGGTGAGACGAGTTTCGTCGGCCGATCTCTCCAATGCGGCGGCGACGCCGACTCGCCGGCCGACGATGCTCGACCCATGGCATCTGGCATGGAACGGCCATCGCCCACCTGGGCCACGTACGCATCGATCTCCCGCCGCACGTGCACCTCGCCACACCGCGCCTGCAGTCGATCCACCAGCGCCCCAAACCCCGTACGGCAGGCCACTTCAGGCGTGGCGGCCCACGCCACATGCTGCACGCCGCAAAGTGGCGCATCACGGGCGACACGCAACGTCACCGATTCGATACCGCACACGACGTCGATCCGCTCAAGCCGATCCTGAAAAATGGCCTGCAGATGTGATGCGTCTCGCGTCGGGCGGGTCGCGTCCATCGCCCACCGCCAATCTGGTCGATCGCACCGCTGCAGATGCGCCTCGACACGCTCGGCGCCGCGATTTCGACCGGCCAACGTGGAGGCGAGTTCCTCCAGCAGGCGGAAGACCACAATCTGGATCGTTTCGACATCACGCACCGGACCGTCGAACACCCGGCTCACTTCAATGCTTCGCTCCGGCGGCCGCCCATCGATCGGCTGCTCGGGGCCGTCGCCTGTCCACGCGTCGATCCGGCGGAGTACCTCCTCACCGAACCTCGCCACCAGTTCCACCCGCGGGAGATCGATGAGCTGCGATACCGTCTCGATGCCAACCTCACCGAGCGCCAGGTGATCTTCGGTGGACAGGCGAAGCGCCGCCAACGGCAGTTCGCCTGCCCGGCACGCCTCAGCCTGCTCACCTCCGAACCTCGCCAAACCCCACGCCATCGCTGCCGACGGCGCTGGCCACACTGGGCTATAACCAAGGCCAAATCGACGACATGGTCAACTATGCCGTGGGTCACGGCACCCTTGATGGCGCCGAAGACCTCAATCACGAGGCGCTTGCCGCCAAGGGCTTCGGCGAAGCGGAAAT
>CAZSSV010000135.1:1836-6679 GCA_964609425.1 uncultured Isosphaeraceae bacterium
CGATCGAATCGACTCCAGAAGCCGCTCCCCGCCACCGAAAAGGTGTGCGCACCCACGAACGTTCAGCCGGAGACCGTCGGGTGGATCGGTGTCCACCAGCGGCGTGAACCGTCGCATCCACACCGCCAGCGCCTGCAAGGCAGCGGCGTCTCGCGCAACTGCCTCTTCGCAGATACGGGGCGTCCCTTCACCTGAGGCATCGAGCAGGCCGGACGCCTCAGCCAACACCATGCCGGGACGAACCCCGAGACGCCGGCACCGAACGCATGCGTCGGCGACGATCCGCCGCTCGCCGACGCGGTGCTCGATCAGGATCGGGGGAACCACTCCGCCCTGCCCGCGGCGACGAAGACGCCTCGCTTCGAGGTCGGTCGGCCAGGTCGGCAGGAAGATCGACAGGTCCGTGTACATGATCCCACTCCAACATCCAGGACGCGAGCGCCGACGCGCCCGCTCGCTGCACCGCCATGCGATCGCCTGATGGATGGAAGGCTTGTCTACCCTTGCACCGCAACAGGTCCAACAGCCACCGCGCCCGAGGCGGGTGGGTGGCTCCCTCAATTCGATCAATCACCGGCATCAGGCGTCGCACACGCCAGCGAGTCATGGCGGCGGACGGGCATGCCGCCTCATCATGGTTCCGCGCAAGAAGCACCGTCACCCCCGCCTCCACCGCCGCCAAATGAAGCCGCCGGGTCACCGTCAGCGTGGCCCCCGCGCCGTCCAGCACGACACAACACGCGGCACCACTTCGGACGGAATGCTCGCCGCACCACCATCGACCCACGGCATCGGCCGGATCGACGAACAGCGACACACCCGGCACATCGACACCGCTGGCACGTCCCAACCTCGCCAACGCGGGGAGATCCGGCCACACCCGGCGACCGACCCAGACCACCGTGTCTTCTCCCTTCCCTCCACGCGCGCCGGCTGCGGCGACAAAGCGGCCGGCCAACCTTCCAAGCAAGCCCAACGGCGGACCTGCCTCGCCCAGGAACTCGTGCACGCCCGCGACAACCAGACCGCCATCCGGCGAAGCGTGCTCGGAAGCACGCTCAGACAGCGACGACCCGCTCGCACATGCAACGCCACACACACGCGCGCGCCACGCATCCAACACATCGCGGGCGTGCTGCACCGGCGAAGCCGCGGCCAATGCGTCCCCGCCTGCGGGCCGCCATGCGGAGGCACTCCGAAGGGCCGCATCCACCCCCCGCCACCCGGTCGCCATGCATGGTGCGTCGCTCATGACCCGTTATGTTAGGCTTTTGTTCGGGTATCCGTCAAGGCCCCCGACACAATTTCCCCCACAGCATGACCGAGGCGTGTAGGGTGAGTCTTCTTTGAGGGGCAACGGGGCCCCCCAAAGCCAGCCAGGGGGTGCGGACATGGGCGTCGCAGCAAGCGGACTGACCGGAATTCTCAATCTCGCCATCGAGGGCGACCACACCGCAGCGCAGGAGGTATGGGCCGCCGTCTACGACGACGTCCACCACATGGCTGCAGCCGCCCTCTCCCGCGAAGGCCGCGCACCGCAACTCCAACCCACCATGCTCGTCCATGAGGTGTTTCTGAAACTTGATCGCCACCACCCCGACGCGTGGGACAGCCGGCGCCACTTCTTCGGCGTCGTCTCACGGTGCATGCAGCAGTACCTGGTGGATCACGCGCGGCACCGCTCGGCAAAACGACGCGGCGGCGATTGCAAACAACTCTCGCTCACCGTCATGGCCGGCGAATTCGCCACCTGGGATCGCGCAACCTCCCACAGCGTTCCCGGCCTGATCACCGCACTGCACGAACTCGAGCAGGATTCCCCACGCGCCGCCGAGGTCGCGCGTCTTCGATACATCCTCGGACTGACAGTCCGCCAGGTCGCCGGCATCATTGAAACCTCCGACCGCACCGTGAAGAAGGATTGGGCCTATGCCCGAGCCTGGCTGCGGCGCGCACTGGACCGCATCGACTGATCCATGAACCCCACGCCGAACAATCAGGATATGGATACGGGAGACCGCCGATGCAGGGCCATCTTTGACGCTGTCGTCGACCTCCCAATCGAGCAGCGTGAGGCGTATCTCCGCGACAGAATTGACGATGACACCCTCCGCAGCGACGTGAGATCACTGCTGAGGTATCACGAAACACTCACCTCCGACGACGAGCCTTGTGGTTCCATGCCGGAAGACCGTCTGATCGGCCACGAGGTCGGGGGCTGCCGCGTCATTCGCCGCATCGGAACGGGCGGCATGGGCATCGTCTACGAAGCCGAACAGACGCAGCCCCACCGGCGAGTGGCGCTCAAGGTGCTTCGTGCTGACCTGACCAGCGCACGCTCGCTGGCGCGGCTCGATCGCGAAGCGGAACTTCTCGGCAGGCTGTGTCACCCGGGCATCGCGCGGGTGTACGGTTCGGGCACGTTCGATGCCGGCGAAGGTGCCGCGCCGTACTTCATCATGGAGTACATCGACACCGCACTCCCGCTCTGCACCCATGCGGCCAGAATGCACCTCGACCCGCGCCAGCGCGTTCAGCTCTTTGCCCGCGTGTGCGACGCCATCCACCACGGCCACGAACGCGACGTCCTGCATCGGGACATCAAACCCGGAAACATCCTTGTCGACGCGACCGGAAGCCCGCGCGTGATCGACTTTGGCGTCGCAACATCGCTCGATACGCAGAGCCCCGATGCCACCCGACTCACGCGTGAAGGGCAGGTGATCGGAACGCTGCGGTACATGAGCCCGGAGCAGATCTCCGGGAGCAGCCAGATTCCGGACAGGCGTATTGACGTCTACGCGCTGGGCGCCGTCCTCTACGAACTCCTCGCGGGCAGGCCGCCGCTGAACATCGACCACATGCCCCTTCCGGACGCGGCCAAGGCCATTCTGGACGATTCGCCCCCCCCGCTCTCCACTGCGGACCGTGGGCTCAAGGGCGACCTTGACACCATCTGCGCCACGGCCATGGCGAAAGAACCTTCTCGCCGGTATGCCTCCGCAGCCGACCTGGCCGACGACCTTCGCCGATGGCTCCATCACGAACCCATCACCGCCAGGCCGCCCAGCATGCTGTATCTGACCGGCCGGTTCGTCCGTCGCCACCGCGTTCCCGTGACAGCGGCCAGCCTCATCATCTCGGTGCTGAGTGTGGCCCTCTTCATCGTCGGCGGCTCGCTGGCCCGCGAAACCGAGCAACGGGCGGACGCCGAGCGAGCGCGAGTTCGGTTGCAGGAGATCATTTCGACCGTCGGAGCGAGCCTGGCCGCCGTCGATCATCCCGACGCGGGGCAGGCCCCACTCGCAGCGCTCCTGGCCGAAATGACCAGACGCGCAGACGCCGGCGGCCTGGGCGAACCGACCGCAGAAGCGGCCGTCCGGCTGATGATTGCCAGAGTCCTTCGCAACTCAGGCCGCATTCCAGAGGCCGCCGCCCAACTCGAGCAGGCCGCCGCCCTGTACGAACTTCATGCGGGCATCGCGGACGCGGATACCCAGGCGTGCCTGCTGGAACGCGCCGATCTGCACGCGGACCTCGACGCTGGGCTGTACGACACGCCGCTTGCGGGCGCGTGCGCCCGCCGCGTGCTGGAATGGCGAGACGAACATCTGGGCCCCGAACATCCAGACTCGATCGCTGCGGCCCAAGCCGTCGCCTGGGCGGGTCGTAACTCCGTCACCTTGTACGCCGAGATTCAGCCGCTGTTCCGCAGGGTGCTCTCGTGGCTGAGGGCACAGGAGCAACCCGACTACGAACGCATCGTCAGTGTGCTGATGCCGTACGGATTGACGCTCCACCAACCTGGCTCGTTCGACCAGGCCGTCGCGTGTTATCGAGAAGCGGCTGCCATCGCCGATGCCCACCTCCCGCCCGACCACCGGGCCGCCACCGAGTCGAGAACGCTGCAGGCACTGGCGTTCCGGGACACTCAGCGGTTCGCCGAGGCCGCGCTCATCTACGAAGAACTGCTTCCGGGGATGATCGAGCGGCTCCCGCCCGAGGACACCGGATTGCTTCGCGAGCGTACCCAATACGCACGAATCCTTGCCCGGGGCAACCGCGCCGAGGAAGGCATCGCGGCCAGCAACGCGGCCATTGCCGGGGCGGCAAAGCATCTGGAGCCGGATCATCCGAGCCTGCTGCACGCACAAGCCAAGCATATGGAAGTGCTCCTCCTCGCAGGCCACCCCGACACTGTTCTGAGCGAGGGCGAAGTGCTGTGGTCCATCATGCAGCGGTCGGGGCCGCTTCCCAGGTCATCGCTCTTCCACTCGGCGATCCGCAGCGCAGCGATGTCGCGGGACACCGATGCGTTCAACCGCTGGATGTCCCGCTCAGCCGACATCGACCCCGACTTCAGCGCCAACCTCCGCAAGGTGTGCACGGATCTCTCGCTGGGGGAAGACGGCATGCATGCCACACCCCACGCCCGGTCCGTTCTGGACATGATCTTTTTTGGCGAGCAGCTGCTGCGCTGGGATGAACTCGATTCTGCTCGCGTTGTTCTCGAGCGGTTCCAGTCGCACGAGGACATCAATGAGCTTCCTGCGTGGATGCGGGCCCGTCTGGGCCTGGCATGGTGCAGGCTCTACGACGCGACTGGTGAGCCCCATCGCCAGCGCGCAGCCCGCCGGGGCGTCCAAACTGCACTGACATCGGCACCAGTTCCCGAATGGCTCTGCCGGCTCGCCGCGCGTGAAGGTCTCACGGCCATGGGAGGTCCGTGAGGCCCCACTGCACCCGCCGCGTTACTCCGCGCCGTCCTCCCAGAACGACTCGAAATCCTCTTCCCGATCGTCAGACTCTTCGATGGACTGATCAGCCTCGGCCAGAAGCCTCC
>CAZSSV010000136.1:0-6649 GCA_964609425.1 uncultured Isosphaeraceae bacterium
ATCGCGTCGAACACAATTCCCTCTTCTTCGAGACACATGGAGTCGGCGGGCATCGACCCGGGCGTCGTACCGCCGACATCGGCATGATGGGCTCGGCTCGCGACGTAGTACCGCACGTCTGGGCCGATCCACACAGGCGTCACGACGGTCAAATCCGGAAGATGCGTTCCTCCATGGGTCGGGTCGTTGTCAAGAAACGCGTCGCCCGGCTCCATCGCGGCGCCGTGAACCTCCACGACGCGTTGGACGCTCTGACCCATCGACCCCAGATGGACCGGCATGTGCGGTCCATTGGCAACAAGCCGCCCTCCCTGGTCAAAGATCGCGCATGAGTAATCTCGCCGCTCCTTGACGTTGACGCTCACGGCCGTGTGCTGCAGGACCGTGCCCATCTCCCGACAGATAGAGAGGAATCGCCGATTCGCAATCTCGATGTCGGCTGGATGGTCTTCACGAAACGCCAGTGGGCGGCGAGCAGCAACCCGTCGCAGCGTCAGACTCCCCCGACCAGGCTCACTGCGTGCTCGCCAACCAGGCTCGAGAACCGTGGTCGCGCCCTCCTGCAGGATGATGGCAGGCCCCTGGACTTCATCGAAGTGACCACGAACCACGGGAACATCCCGCCAGGCGCCATCGGACCACATCTGCCGCTGCACGCGCCCGCCCGCCTCCCCGCCCCGGGCATCGAACTCCACGGCATCAAACTCCACGGCCGCAGGCTGGCGGCTCACTTCCACCTCCAGCGATTCAATCATCAACGTGCCTCGGGGCTCAAAGCCAAACCTCCGCCGGCAGGTGGTCTCAAATGCCTGCGCCATCTCCGCGTCTGAACCCCACGGCACTTGAATGGCTCGGTCCCAGCCCTCCGCGCGAATGCCGGCCCGGACGGTCCGATCCCATGCAGCGTCGCCGCCAACGGCACGCGCGGCCGCCACTGCCAGTTCCTCGACCGTGCCTTCGAGTTGATCGCGCCGCGAGAGTGGCAGGTCAATGCTCGCATGTCGCACCGCGCTCTCGGGGGCGTGCGCGATGCCCTGCGCCGACAGCACACCGGACCGTGCAGGGACCAAGACGCGCTCCACACCGAGCCGGTCCGCCACTCGGCAGGCGACCTGTCCGGCGGCCCCCCCAAAGGCGCACAGGGCCGCCTGACGCACATCGTGCCCGCGGGCGACCGACACTTCCCTGATCGCCGCAGCGATCGATTCGACCGCGACATCAATCATGCCTTCGGCGAGGATCACGCGTTTGACTCCGGCAACGTCCGAGAGTTCATCCAGCGCAGCCGCAGCGGCAGCCGAATCGAGGGCAGCAGTGCCGCGGGGGCCGAAGACGCTCGGCAGGTCGCTCACAGGGAGTCGACCCAGTACAACGTGGCAGTCCGTCAAGGCGGCCGGCCCGCCACAGCCGTAACTTGAAGGCCCTGGTGCCGCGCCGGCGCTTTCCGGGCCAACACGCATTCTGCCGCCACGCACGTCACAGACTGACCCACCGCCCGCCGCAACGGTGTGGACTCGAAGCATGGGAACCGACACGCGTACGCCGCCGACCACCGTGTCGGGCTCCCGCTCAAGTTGGCCGCCGAACCACGACACATCCGTCGAGGTCCCGCCCATATCGAACGCAACAATGCGGTCCACACCGTGCCGCGAAGCCTCACCCGCCGCGCCGAGCAGACCACCCGCCGGCCCGGAAAGAACCGCCCGACATCCGCGAAAGGCGTCCACCCCGACCAAACCCCCGCTGCTCTGCATACAGCGAACCTTGACCCCGGGCAGACAGGCAGTCGTGGCATCCAGCCCCGTTCGCAGCACTGGCGTGAGCATGGCGTCAAGACTGCATGTGTCCGATCTGCGCAGGAGCCCTCGCACGGGGCTGACCCGGCTGGTCACAATCTCGTCGAATCCAACCGTCGCCGCGATGCGGGCTGCTTCCCGCTCGTGGGCGTCGTACCTCCAGCCGTGCATCAGCGTGATGGCCACGGCTGTACAGCCCGATGCCCTCGCGGCCAGCAGGTCGGCATGAAGGCGGGGCTCATCGAGGGGTTGGATGACCTCACCGCTGGCGGCCAGCCGTTCATGGGCTTCAATCACAACCGCCGCCACCGGGCCGGGCCGGTTGATCTCCAGGGCAAACAAGTTGGGCCGACTCTGATCACCGATCGTCGGCAGGTCACTCAAACCACGTGTGACGACGAGCGCCGTGCTCGCGCCGGTCCTCGTCAGGAGCGCATTGGTGGCGACTGTCGTGCCGATCCGCACCTCTTCGATGTCTTCAACTGGAATGGCGTCACTCGGACCGATGCAAAGGGCCTCTCGAACGCCCGCCACAATCGGGTCGGCACCCCCACTGAGCACCTTGGCCTGACGCACCGCTCCGCCCCGCACCGCAAGTACATCGGTGAAGGTTCCACCTCTGTCTACGGCGATGCGCCACCGAGTCATCGACTAGCCATGGTGCTCAACAGCGGAAGGTGTCGGGGCCGGGGCATGCCAGCCGAAGGCGCCTCGAGCCCCGGTGATGATCATCTGGGCCGCGATGCACACCAGCAGAAAGCCGACGATCCGCGTGAGCGCGTTCATGCCGTTGTGACCGAGCACGCGAAGCAAAAGCGCTGCCTCACGAAGGCACAACCAACTGATGAGCATGGCCACCACGGTTCCGCATCCGGCAGCCACCCAGTACCACAGACCATGGTCCATCGCGTGCTTCCCCGCGTCGATGACGACCGCGATGGCGCCCGGACCGGCGATGAGGGGAAGCGCCAATGGGCAAAAGGCAATGTCAGGGCTGGACTCTGCCTCGGTATCGGCCTTGGCGCCCTGCGACTTGCGGCCCTCCTTGGCGTGAACCAGGCCCCACCCGACCGCGCCAACAATCAAGCCTCCGCCAAGATCGACCGCGTGGAGTGTGATGCCCAGAAAGGAAAGAATCCACGGCCCACCGCCGAGGAACACCAACAGAATGATGAGCGCGTAGAGGTTTCCCTTGAACGCCAGCGACCGTCGCTGGGAGGCCGACATCTCCGGCGTCAAGCTCAGGAAGATCCCGACATTGCCCAGCGGGTCGGTGATGACGAAGAGTGCCACAAGGATGGCCAGAAACTCGGTGGTGAACATGCCGGCAAGGGTACTCGCTCACAGCCAAGGCAATGGATGAAGACCGCCTCGGCGTAGACCGAGGCGGTGTCAAGTTCAGAGCGTTCTGTTTCGGCTCAGCGCCGCCGGCGTCTGCCCAGACCAGCAAGCCCAAGCAGGGCCACCGCGCTGGGCGCGGGAATCGTCGAGAAGTCGTAATGGAGACGATCAATCGACGTGGACCCTTGCCCCCAGCCGGGCTGTATGCCTTCAAGGCCAATCAGATCGATGGCCGGATCACCACCGTTCCCCCCTGTGGTAGCGGCCTCAAAGTCGAACCCGGTAATCCCGACGGACGACAGGCCGGCAACCAGATCGTAGAAGTTCCATTGGATGGTGTCGGACTCCCAGTCAACCCAGACGGATACCGCAAACGGCAATTCGCCCCAGCCACCGTCGCCATACTCATACCCCAGGGTGCCACCTACGCAATCGATCCAGGCGCCAACGAAGATGTCCATACCGCCCAGACCTGCGATGTCACGTCCCCATGGATTGTCGTTGTCCCCACTGCCGCCTTCCCACCCATCCACGAAGAACAGGTACTTGCCCCAATCGCTGTCGAGCGACGACACCGTCATCCGCACCACGAGGTCGGTGCCGTTGTCGGTAATCTCCATGGCGGTGATGTCGAGGTTGGGATTGCCCGTGGCGATGTCGCCTTCAGCGTCGCCGTACACGGTCCCGAAGGCGGGCCCGGCGGCCACCGCGGCAATGCAGCGTGCAAGAATCTTCACGTCACACTCCTCTTCTCAGGTGCGGTAGAGGCCTTCCGCACAGCAGAACGTAGACGGAGGCCAGCCATCGCACAAGGGGATTCTGCAGAACTCACCTGAAAAGGGCGGCCGGCTGCCCTACTGGCCCCGGGGCGCTGACTCGTCGGCGTGTGCGGGTTCAGAATCGCCGCTGAGTAGCCCCCCAAGGCCCTTTCCAATGTCCCCAAGGCCCTTTCCGACGTCACCAAGCCCCTCGCTCACCGCCTTGTTGGCCCCCTTGAGGACATCGCCCACCGTATGGCCGACTCCGGTCTGATCCAGAATCGGAATGTTCTCCAAGGCCGTGGCGACGCTGCCGACCGCCGCGCCGCTCAGACCCTCAATGGGGTTGGCGGCAATGTGCCTCATCAGCACGCCGAGCATCATCGAGATGAGCTGGTGTGAAAGCTGATCACCATCGGTCCTGGTGCCAAGATTGTGCAGTTCCAGCCGGGGGATCCTGGTATCAAGGTGGCCACCGGCGATGTTCACGATGCTCCCTGAAGCCGTCAGGCGGATGTCTTCGATGACGAGCGTCTTGACGTTGAAGTCCATCGGGTCGTCCGTGTCATCCGGCGTCGCGGTGTTCCTTTCCACGTTGGACACAATCTCAGATGCGTTCATCCGCTCGTTGATCTGTTCCAGATCGACGGTCAACCCCGTGATATGCACAGATGGAATCTGAATGTCGCTGCCCAGCAGCGTGCCGACGTTCGCTTCGATGGTCGCTTCTCCCAGTTCGATGAAGTTGGGGCGCTTGAACCCCTCGGGATTGGCGATCGTCAACCCGCTCAGGTGAGATCCGTCGCTGAACACCGCCAGGCGCACCGAATCGACGCTCGTGGAGACACCCAGAACTGCGGAGCCCTGTGTGTCGATCACGCTGCGGGCGATGGCGTCAATCGCCAGATAGGTCCCGACCACCGCGACCACGAGAAGCAGCACCAGAACCACCGCGATCCGCTTGGCCAGTTTCATATGGAGCCTCCTCCGGCGGTCCCAGCGACCGCGAGCAGGCAATCTACCGCGTCGAGCGGCCGTGGGTCAGCACGAACCCCACGCAGCAAGCACCATCAGCAGGTCGTCGGTCCCGACCTCCCCGTCTCCAGTCAGGTCTGCGGGGCACCCGGCACACGGGCCCCACCCAGCGATCACTGCAAGCAGGTCATCAGCACCGACCAGCCCATCCCCGCTGATGTCCGCGGGGCACGGCGTCCCCGGGCCGAGCGAGCCATCCTCATGGACGTTTTGCGCATAGACGCGACTGGCACCGTCCCGGTCGTCGCACCACGCGGCGATCCGCTGCCCAGGTGTTCCCGTGACGGACAGGCTCTGCGTGTCTTCCCCACCCTCAGCCAGAATGGTCGGCGCTGCGCCCCACAGCATGGTGCCCTCCCCATTGAGCGCCACCCCCACCACGGCCGGATCGCCAAGTTGCGGATCGCTGACCCACATCGCTGTCGCCGCCGCCCCCAGCGTCCCCGCCTGAAGATCGAACACCGACGCGGTCTGCGATGGCGCGGCAATCTGAAGGCCCTGCCCCCCCCACAGTGGGGTCCCATCTTCATCAAATCGGTTCGCCTGGACGCCCGCACTGCTCTGGGTCGAGTTCTGCCTGATCCAGAACACGGTTGACTCCCCACTGGCCGGATCCAGGCAGACTGATGGTGCGACATGCACCATGTCGGATTCGGTGGTCACTGGCACGCCGCTGCTCCCCCACCGCTGGCCGCCCGACGCGGTCATCCATTGGATGCGTGACATGAGCGGCGATGATTCGTACCACGAGAAGACCCCGCCCCCTTGCCCGTCTGGGATGAACTCCGGGTACGCCCCGAATTGCAATGATCCACTTGAAAAGACGTCGACCGGAGCGCTTCCCCACAAGGACGCACCGCCTGCGGACAATCGCTGCGCCTTGAGCCGCTTGGCCCCCTGGAAGGTCAGATAGTGCACGAAGGAGGCCACGACGCCTCCCCCGGGGGCGGGCTTCACATCGGACACTGCCGTCGTTCCCCCGGCGTCGATCACCACTTCGCCAAGCCAGGACAACTGACCGGTCGCCTCTACGCGTTGAAAGTGAGATGGGGCATCCTGAAGCCAGCCAACGACGACGGCACCGTCGTCGGTACCACACACCTGAGCGCTTCCGAAAAAGCCACCGCTGCCTGCGCCGAATTCATGCGTCCACATCACAGTTCCATCGGTGCCAACCAAGGCAGCACCGACGAACGACGCTCCTGCCCAGGCCAGGGCGGCACGGCCTTCAATATCGCAGGCCAGATCAAAGTCCTGCACCCAGGAGAGCGACTGGTCACTGACGAGGATCGGAGGATCAAACACGGCAACACCCTCAAGATCCAGCCGCTGAAGCAGAATGTCATATCCGCTGCTGCTGTCGTACCAGGCGACCCAGACATCACCGCCCGGCGCGGAAACCGTGTGCGTGATCACACAGCCCGACTCCCCTCCGGACACCAGCGTGTTCACGGCCGGATCGTCCGACCACTGGCCCAACGACGGTCCGCTGGCCGCGAGCACCACGAGCGGTATTGAGATACATCGATTCGTCAACATCTCCATCACCCTACATCAGCGCCGAGCAGCGTGACAGTCAAAAATGCATGTCGCCGGCACCCCCTGGCCCGACCCGCTTGACCACCCCGTTGGGCCTGCTACACTTCCGACCTTGCCGATTGGGGCGGTAGCTCAATTGGTTAGAGTCCTGGACTGTCGATCCAGTGGTTGCGGGTTCGA
>CAZSSV010000137.1:0-6405 GCA_964609425.1 uncultured Isosphaeraceae bacterium
ACGACTTCGAACATCCTGCTGGCTGGCCACCCCGGTGCGTCCGGGCGGAAGGTGGTGCACGGGGGGATGCCGTGACGCTCCTGTTGGCAGCCTCCCAACGGAGCGCGGCCGATGCTTGAACTGATTCATGCCTGGGCCGGCAGTGGCGATGCCGCCGGGTTTCGCACCGTACGCCGCTCCCCCGGCATCAGCGACACGGCGGCCGCCATGCTGGTCGCGCGGTCCGGACTGGATGTGGCGACTCCGCCGAGCGACACGATCATCGCGTATCGAATGCTCCACATGGACGGCGGACCGACCGCGGTGCTGAGCAGGATTGTCCAAACCCAGGGCCCCTCGCCCGCCCGGCCAGGCCGACTCGCCCATCATCTCGTGCTGCGTTCTGACGAGCGTCCCGAGGTCGGCCCAGCCACGCTGCTCACCGCCGGACGAATGGCGGACCTGTGGGATGACACCCTGCCCCCCACCTCGCTCACCAACTGCCCGCAAGCCTCCTGCATGCTCAAGCTGGACCCGCTGTGGGGCGACTTCGTCGCGCAGCGCGTTGCCGCCCGTGCCAGCACCACCCTGGTCGCGCCGCGAACCATGTCGGTCGAGGCGGTCGTCGTTGCAGTGTCCAACGCGCTTCCTGAATCGCAACGATGGGACATGACGTTCATCGTCTCCAGCCACCGCATGCTGGACGGCGTGCTCCTGCGTGTCGTCCACGAAGGCTCGCTCGCAGCCGACCAATTGGCCAACGCCGGCGACGCGATGACCCTGCCCGTGAGCGATCCACCTCCACCGCTTGACCCCACCCCACACTCGGCCCCGGCCGCCCTGGATATCCCGCTTCGCATGGAGGCAACCGAACGCCCCCACATGGCGCTCATCGTGGTCTGCCTGCTCACACTCGCCGCCCTTGCCGGCATTGGCTGGGTCGCAGGAGTCCTGGGACCATGACGCTTGCCGCGCGACTTCAACAGGCGATCTCGGCACCACACGAGGACGCTGACGAGATCTTCGCAGCCGCGAACCAGACGATGGCCCGCTGCACCGCGTGGTTGGAGCAGGGACTGGTCTTCGAGGCTGCCGCCCTCAATGCCGACGCCGGCAATGTCGTCGGTCTGCTGATTCGCCTGAGCGGCGGAACAGTCCCGGATGGGTTGGCCATGCCATCCAGACGCGTGATGGACAGGCTCGCGAGACTTCCGGTGATTGCGGCGGAACATCGCAAGGAGTTCGCCGTCTGGATCACCGCAAACCTCACCGATGCCCCGCTCTTGGAGCGGCTTTCCGCCATCAGCCGACTGCACGCGGTTGATCCGACCAACCCCGCCTGGAAAGCAAGCCATGAGCAGCTCGAACGAGTGGCAGTGACGCTCTGGAACGAAGAAGTCGACCGGTGCATCACAGAAGGCGATGCACTTTCGCTCGCAGCTGCCGGCAGGCAGGCAGACGCCATGATGCTGCTGACGCCAGCCGGGCAGCGGCTCCTGCACAAGATTGACCGGGCGCAGACCGCCGCTGCCAAGCGCGCCGCCTCCAGCGGCTTGACCGACCTTGCGGATCGCCTTCACCTCGCGTGGGCAGCCATGGACTTCGACGCGGCGCGGCGACTGCTCGGGGCGTGGAAGTCACTGGACCAACGCTCGAATTGTGGCAACCAGGCGGATGTCCGTGCTGTGGCCGCATGGATCCGTACCGAGACTGACAGCAGGCGGCACGACGCCCACATCGAGGATCTGATTGCCGATGTCGTCCGGGCGCTCGATGAGTTGGAGCCGCTCGGGGTGGTGGAGCAGCGATACGCAACGCTTCTGAAAGCGGCCACCCACATCCCCCCCGCGGTCGAGGCCCGCGTGACGCACCGCATTGCCGAGGGTCGCCGGCAGCGGGCGCGACGATACGTCGTCTCGGTGCTCACCATCGTCGCCGTTGCGGCACTCGTGACGACCGCGGTGATCGTGCGACAGCGAAGCCTCGAACGCTCAAGAACCATTGAACACCTCGCCGCATGCATGGAGTCAAACCTCCACGAGGGCCGCCTCCGCGTCGCGGTGGACTGCTGGGAAGAGGCTCGGCGATGGGGACTGATCGACGAACCTCAGATTTCGGCGAGGCGAGCGGGCATCGACCGAGCCGTCCTCGAGTTGGAGGAGGCCGAGCAACGATTCCTGCAGGACGTTCGCGACATGCATGCTGCCGCCGGGTCTGCCACGCTCACACTCGAGCAGGCCAACGCGCACTTTCAGCGTCTGACGGAGATGGAGTCCGACCTGCCATCGTCGGCCCAAACCGCGTTCGCAGCCGCACTGAAAGAGGTCGAGGCGCGCCGAGGTGAACTCATCGAAGCACTGAGGGACGACATCAAACAGTCGCTTTCCTCCATCGAGCAGCGCGTCCCCGACGACCTTGTCGCAGCCGCTGACCTGCCCGGATGGCGGACGCGAAGGGCGACGCTCGCAGCAGCCCTCGATGCGCTCAACGCCGTTGATCTCAAAGACGGCCTGGCGGGCACGGACCTTCAGTTGCGGGCCTCACGGCTCGACGCACGGATTCGCGGCCTGCATGGAGTGGCCCATGACCGAATCGAGCAATTGGAGGAGGTCGAGACTGTTGCGGCTGAACTGCGGCGCATTCCGATCAGCGAGGCGACCTGGGCGGCAGCCTGGTCACGCCTGCTCGAGCTCAACCCCGCATTCGTGCACAACATCGATCCCAACGCATGGACGGAGGCAAGCGAAGCGTCGCTTGCATCGCAGGCCACCGCGCACTGGCGAGACCACGTGCTCCCGATCGTCGCGCAGGCTGGACTGCTCACGCTGGATTCGCCAATCAGTGCCGCCGCCGCCGGACGGGCGGACACCACGCTTCGGGCACATCTGGATCTTCACGACCAGTACACGCCGTATCACAAAGTCGCCGCCTACCTGGGAGAACTCGCTGCAGCCGTCCAGAACCAGTCAAGCCGCGGAGATCTCCGACAGGCGATGTCGGACGCGGGGCTGCTGGAGCTGCATCGCGCACCCCATGCCGGCGGATACCGATACATGCGTTCGGAGACGAACAGTTGGCTGCGGATTGATTCCAATCTTGACCTCGCCCTCAAGCCTTCCATGCTGAAACCGATCTCCGCAGAAGACTTCAACCATCTGTATGCATCACCCGCAGTCCCGCCGATTCTGACCGCCCTCTTGAACGGCCTGGATGCGTGGGAGAAGCATGACGCGCAGAGTGATGCCGCGGTGCTTGATCTCGTGACCGCAGTCGAAGCGGTCAGGGAGCCGGACGAACTGCTTCGGCTCGCCACGATCCGCGCCGTGTGGCAGACGCTGCTGGACCAGCAGGTTCCCATGTCGCAGACGCTCCGCGCGACGGCGGGGGACTGGCTGGATTCAATCGGCCGGGACGCGCCCGCGGCAGCCCAGGCCGACTGGCCGCGGCTGGCGCAATCGGCTGACGGACCGGCGCAACTTGCCACGCGCAGACAGGCCCGGGAGGCCGTCAACAACGCACCTTCCGCAGCAGTGATCGAACGCCTGCACATGGCATCGCTTGACAGCACAGCAACCAGGGCACTCGCCCGCGCGATCGCCGGTGTTCTGACGCCGGACCTCACCGGCCAACTGAAGGTTGATCTGGTCGGCACCACCCTGGCACACGGAGAAGTGCTCGCCCACGACGGCCGCCGCTGGCGGTGGGTGCCGCTCCCTCCGCTGCATGACGGCGGCACCCTGTCTCCCCCCAAAGGCGTTCCGCTCGCGCCGACTATCATCTTCAGCACGCCATGAGTTCCGACACACCAACTGGCACACCGGCATGGAACCGCACCCCCACCGAAGTACTCTCGTGGGCAAGGAGCGATCCTGAACGAAAGTTCGGGCTGCCATCCGGCCGATTCACCACCCCAACCGCGACATCGTCACTGCTGGTCGGACTCATCCTGATGGGCATGGTGTATGGCGGCGCCTGGTCCGTACGGGAGACGGCTTGGGGTGCCGTTGTCTGGGAGTATCTGACCGGGTTCGCAGGCATCCCCATTCCGATCATGCTGCTGACCTGCTGGTCGGCGGCGATCATCCTGATCAAAGCCGGAAAGATTCGCGCACAGCGAAAGGCGCTCCGACTGCGATTCATGCCAGCCGACCCCGGCTTCGTGCTGTCCGTCGCCACAGTCGACCGCGTCATCGATGCGGTCGAAGGCGGCGTGGACGAACCACACCGGTTCGTACTTCTCGACCGCGTGCTCACAGCGCTCAAGTCCATTCGGAACATCGGGCGCATTGCCGACATCGACGAGATGCTCGCGTCCGCCGCTGAGGCAGACGACGATTCCATGGACAGCGGCTACACCATCGTGCGAGGCTTCATCTGGGCCATTCCCGTCCTCGGGTTCATCGGAACAATCATCGGGCTGACCGAAGCCATTGCAGGCTTCGGCGGCGTCCTCGGCGCAGGCGAGTCGACGCTCGACACCCTGGCCGTCAAACTCACCGAGGTCATTGCCGGCCTCAAGACTGCGTTTGTCACGACCGGCGAAGGCCTCATTGCCGCCCTGCTGCTGCACCTGGCGGCCACCTTCACCCGGAGAGGCGACGAACGTCTGCTGGACGACTGCCGCCAGTACGCCGCTCGCAACATCACGGCGCATGTGCGCGTCGCGCCCTCCGAAGCGGCATGAGCCGCCGCCGGCGAGCCAGTCAGCCGATCAGCTTCTTTTCGTTTCAGGACGTCATGATTGGAACGATCGGCATCGTGCTCATCGTCACCGTGCTCCTGCTCATTCAGATTGGACACCGAACAAGCCGGGCGCTGGCCGCGGCAGCAGATGCGCCCCGAGAGCGGGAGATCCTGGATCTGCACGCCCGCATCGCCGAGCTTCAAGCGCTCCCGGACCCGGACATGCTTGCGGCCGAACTGTCCCGACTGCTTCGCGTGATTGACCTGGAACACCTGAGAAACCAGCGCCGCGCCGCCCTTCTGGGCGAATTGACGCTCTCGCTTGAAGACGAGGCACGCCAGGAGGCACGCTCCGGAGAGGGGCTCGAGGCGCAGCGACTGGCGATCCGCGCCGAACTGCTTCGCGAAGAGATCGAAACAGAGCAACGTAGGCGGGAGATTTCATACCTCATCGCGGATGAAGAGAGCCGGGCCGTCGTCGCCGAGCTTTCGGGCGGCCGGGTCGTCCTGTCGAGCACGTCCGCGGGCGACTCACCCACGGCGCTCACATCCGCAGACCCGAGCGTGCTCGCGCTGGCGACGCTCGAAGCATGGGCAGCCCAGGCAGGAGGCGCCCCCTCCCACCTGCTTCTGAGCCTCAAGCCCTCGGGCATCGCCGTGTGGAATGCGATCGAAACGCTCCGCGCGACGGTGCCGAGATTCAGAGACATTCAGATTGGCGTCGATCTGATTCCGGAGGATGCGTCGACGACCTCCCAGTTCCGAGCTGGGACACCAGACCCATGAGGCGACGCGAAGCACACGATTCCAGCCTGGACCTTCTGCTCGACACGGTGTGCAACCTGTTCGGCATGATCATCTTCATCGCCGTCCTCGCAGCCGTCCTCGCCGGCGCGCGAGGCGCCGAGCAGGTGGAACAGGCCGAAGACGCCGCCGGATACGCCGACGAGATCACCGAGCTCGAAGCAGATGTACAGGCGCTTCTGGTCAGGGAAGACGATCGAGTCGCGGTCGAGATTGATTCCAACCGCTCGAAGTTGCGCGAGGCCGAATCGCTCGGACGACAGCTCGAGGATGCGGTCGCCCAGGCCAGAGCGATCCTGGGATGGGACGCGCCAACGGAGGACCTTGAAGCGCTGCAGTTGAACGTGGATACGCTTGAGCAGCAACTGCAGGACATCATGGATCTCAGGGACGTCACGCTTCGCACGCCTCGCCGGCGTGGGCTCCACGGGCGTGTGCCAGTTCAGGTCGTGCTCACCAATGACAAGCTGTACGTCGTCAATGATTGGTCGGCCTGGAGGCGAACGACCGATCCGACCTCGCAGCGATGCGTGTTCTGGACGACATGGAACACACAGGCGGTCGACCCTGCCGGCTCGATCGCTGAGGACCACGGTTCATGCGAGTACCGAACCGGCGCTCTTCACATCGATCGATCCATACAACTGCGATCTGGCGGAGGCTTCGACCCGGCCGACCCATCTGGCGCATCATCGCTGTCAGACCTGATGGCCCACCTCGTGCCCGGTCGGCATGTGGTGTCCTTTCGCGTCACGCCGGATGCGTTCGACCGGTTTCACGGTGCCAGGCGGCTGGTGGTGGAGCAGGGACTCGAGTACGACGTCACACCGATCACACCACTCATCGACGGCAGGTACGAGGACAGCATCCGACAAGGAACGACCACGGGCCAGTGAGACTCGACCCCGCTAGCGGACCAACTTCAGTTCGCCCCCATGG
>CAZSSV010000137.1:6415-6622 GCA_964609425.1 uncultured Isosphaeraceae bacterium
TGGTCGCCCGCGATCTGGCCGAGAAACACGGCGTCCGCTCCGCCGCCCAGCCCAATTCCGTGAATGCGAGTGCGAGGCCGACCCGCATTAAGCACCGCGAGCCGACTTCGGACGGCATCCGGGTCATGCAGTTTCCCGTCGGTCATGAAGAAAATCACGTCCGGACGCGGATCGAGACTTCGGAAAGCCCACTCGAACGCCTCGGAT
>CAZSSV010000138.1:0-1225 GCA_964609425.1 uncultured Isosphaeraceae bacterium
ATACTCACCCGTGAAGTACCAGACGCCGCTGTGCTCGGGCATGGCGGCTCGGAGGTTCTCGACGGTCTGATAGACGACCTTGAGCGCTCCCTTCCAGGGCAGTCCCGTCGGTCGGATGAGCATGGCGATGCGGTCCTGAAGGTCTTCGAGGGAGCACTCGTCATAAATGCGGCGGACATGGTTGCTCATCCGAGACGGTGAGAGGCCGGCCTGTGCGCGGCAGGCTTCTTCGACATCGGCCAGCAGTGAGTCTCCACTTCGCTCCTGGACCAGGCTGACGGCCGCCTGGAATGCAATGAATCGGTCGAGCTGGCTCATATCGATGCCGTAGCAGTCGGGATACATGATCGGAGGCGCCGAACTGGCGATGATGATTCGCTTCGGGTCGAGGCGGGACAGGATGGTCACGATGGACTCGCGAAGCGTCGTGCCGCGCACGATGGAGTCATCGAGCACGATGAGTGAATCGCGGGGTCCGACGATGTCATGCGTGATGTCGTAGACGTGCGCCACGAGGTCGAGCCGGGCGCGATCCTGCGCGATGAATGTTCGCAGCCGCTGGTCCTTGTGAGCGACCTTCTCCGCTCGAACTTGCGGGGGGCTCAATTGCTCGAGCTCCTCACGCGTGATCACGCCCGACTGGACCTTCTTCCAGAGCGCATCGATCTGGCGATGACGAACCAGATGCTGCGTTTCGGCCACAAGGCCGTAGTAGGCGGTCTCAGCCGTGTTGGGCACAAAACTGTAGACCGCTTCCGCAACGTCCCAGTCGACCTGGTCCAGGAGTGGCCGGGCGAGTCGTCGACCGAGTTCCTTGCGCTCCTCGTAGATCTCCGAGTCGTTGCCGCGGCTGAAATAGATGCGCTCGAAGGTGCACTGTCGAACAGGACGGTCCGGGGCGCACCGCTCGGTCCAGGTCGTGCCGTCCCTGCGGACGATGAGGGCGTGCCCGGGGTCGATCGCCGGAACCTGCTCAGGAGGGGTGTTGAAGATGGTGGCCAGGGGGGCTCGCTCTGAGGCGGCGGCGACGACATCGTCGTCCTCGTACCAGAAACCGGGCCGAATGCCCGACGGGTCGCGAAAGACGAAGGCGTCGCCGCTGCCGAGCAGACCTGCAAACAGCCAGCCGCCATCCCAATCTTCGGCGGCTCGCCGCAGAACCCGTGCGATATCGAGGTCGCGTGCGATGGCATCGGCCAATGCGCGTCCCTCCAGAGAGACAAAT